>NZ_JBFTML010000100.1:0-8397 GCF_056396925.1 Pseudomonas sp. 05N433
CTCGTAGCTCGTAGCTCAGCTGGATAGAGTACTCGGCTACGAACCGAGCGGTCACAGGTTCGAATCCTGTCGAGTGCACCATTTAAGAGTTGTTTGCAGTAATGTGAGTAACTTGGCTTCAACCAGTTGTGATCTGGTATAAAAACACAAATGCACTCGTAGCTCAGCTGGATAGAGTACTCGGCTACGAACCGAGCGGTCACAGGTTCGAATCCTGTCGAGTGCACCAAACACCAAAAAGCCCGCGTTTAACGCGGGCTTTTTGCCGTCTGCGATTTGGCTTTTCCTTTGGTACAACCTTTCTCATCGAACTCGATGTGAGCACTGCGCCCTCGCTTGTTGTCGTAGCGGTAGCTCATGGCTGAATTGCGAGTGCTGATTTTGTCTGGCTTGCCGAGAGCGCTTTCGACGTCCTGCTGACTCATGCCGGCAACCACTCTCTGATTGATGATCGCGATGCGGCGTTCCTTCGCGCTGAGCTTATTTCCACATTTGTCCTCGGGCTGACCAACGACCGTCGGCTCTCTCCTTGGGTTTTTCATACTTGATGTTTCGCGAACCTCAGCTTCTGGCATCAGGGCTGTCGTGCTGCCAGGCAAAAACGTGCGTACTTCCTGAAGCGAAAGGCTTTCTCCGGTCGTACAGCTCAAGGTCGTGAAGGTGATGCGTCCGTCAGGGGCTTCACACCGGTGGATGGTCGTAGCAAACGCCCAGGGCGGCAGGCAGAGCAGGGCGGCAAGCAAAAAATAATTAGCATTCCGTGGCATTCGACGTCCTCCTTGACGGTCCATATCAAGGGTAGCCGTTACATTTTTCGACTGCGGTGTGTTTTCTTTTCAGGATGAGTCGTCGCAGTTCCATGGATCAGGACGGCGCTCAGGTTTGTCTCGCAAGCGCTTGTTTCAGCCGCGATTTTTTCACGTTTAAAACCGTCAGGCGGTGTTATCATTGCGCCTGTCAGCCCCGCCGGGGCTTGTGGAATACCTCCATGGACTTACCCAGTAGTTACTCAGTACCTCGTTGTTACAATCATGAATTGACTGATTGATCCTTCCGGCGTGCCCCGCTGCTGGGAGTGGAGTTCGCCTATGTCTGAAGTTGAAGTAAAGAAAACGCAGGAAAGCTTGCAGGACCGCCTTGCTCAAGTCGTTGAGCTGCTGCAGCGCCAGCGGGTGGTCGAAGACCTGACTCATCGCCAGGAAGGTCCGCATCACGACCGGGTCGAGAACCTGGTTCACCGGCAAAACCTCGTCGAGTTGCAACGCAAGCTCGATGATCTGCACTCCGCTGACGTTGCCTACATCCTTGAAGCCTTGCCACTGGACGATCGTCTGACCGTCTGGCAATTGGTCAAGGCCGACCGCGACGGCGACATTCTGCTCGAAGTATCCGATTCGGTTCGTGAAACCCTGATCGCCGACATGGACGATCACGAGCTCCTGGCGGCGGCCAAGGACATGGATGCCGACGAACTTGCTGACCTGGCCTCCGAGCTGCCGCGAGACGTCGTCCACGAGCTGATGGAAACCCTCGATGCTCAACAGCGTGAGCGCGTCCGCTCCGCGTTGTCCTATGACGAGGAGCAGGTCGGTGCGCTGATGGACTTCGAGATGGTGACGATCCGTGAGGATGTCAGTCTTGAAGTGGTGTTGCGTTACCTGCGTCGTCTCAAAGAGTTGCCAAGCCATACCGATAAACTGTTCGTGGTCGATTACGACGGCGTGCTCAAGGGCGTGTTGCCGATCAAGCGCCTTTTGGTCAACGACCCGGATAAACAGGTCTCGGAAGTGATGGCCAGCGATCCGGTGAGTTTTCATCCGGACGAAGACGCCTACGAGGCCGCTCAGGCGTTCGAGCGTTACGACTTGATCTCGGCCCCAGTGGTGGACAAGAACGGCAAGCTGATCGGTCGTCTGACCATCGATGAAATGGTCGACCTGATTCGTGAAGAGAGCGAAAACGAAGTTCTCAACATGGCGGGTCTGCGCGAAGAAGAAGATATTTTTGCGTCAGTCTGGAAGTCCCTGCGCAACCGTTGGGCCTGGCTGGCGATAAACCTGATCACCGCGTTCGTTGCATCACGGGTGATCGGCCTGTTCGAGGGCTCTATCGAGAAGCTGGTAGCGCTCGCGGCATTGATGCCGATCGTGGCGGGTATCGGCGGCAACTCGGGTAACCAGACAATCACCATGATCGTTCGGGCCATGGCGCTGGACCAGGTCAGTACCGGCAATACGTCGAGGTTGATGCGCAAGGAGTTGGCGGTCGCTTTGATCAATGGCGTGGTCTGGGGTGGAGTGATTGGTGTGGTGTCCTACCTGCTTTATGGCAGTTGGTCCCTGGGCGTGGTGATGACCGCCGCCATGACGCTTAACCTGTTGCTTGCAGCATTGATGGGCGTGTTGATTCCGATGACCCTGGCGCGGCTTGGGCGCGACCCGGCAATGGGCGCGAGTGTGATGATCACTGCCATGACCGACAGTGGTGGCTTTTTCATCTTTCTCGGGCTGGCGACGATTTTTCTGCTCTGACGTTCTACCTCAAAAGAACCCGCCCAATCGGCGGGTTTTTTTTTGAGGGRCTGAATTTCAGGCAAAAAAAAGCCAGCAATTACGCTGGCTTGAGCTTTCAGGATGAATCAGGAAACGTCTGCAGCCATTTCGGCATCATGGGCAATCAGCGAAACCAGAGCGTTTTGCTGGCGGTGGGAGAGTTGGCGGAAGCGTTGCAGCAGTTCGCGTTCGTGTAATGACAGCTCGGGGCTGTCCAGGCGCATGCTCAATTCTTCGCCCAACGCGCCTTCCTGAATAAGACTCTGCTCAAGACGCGCGATGATTTCGGAATTCATGCTGCGATGATGATTGCGAGCCACCTCGGCAATGCGTTCACGCATTCCGTCTGGCAGACGTACGACGAACTTGTCAGCCGTACGGCTGGAATAAATTGCCTGTTTCAATGGGCGCATATATTTAACCGGTTAGTTCAGGGGAGCGGTTCTCGGGATAGGCCGCAGGATGTCAGATAGGACAAGCACTCCGACCAAATGTTCAACCTGAATTGATAGAGGCGCGCATCATGCCTCAAATTAGCCAGATCATTGGCGTCAATTCTGTGACAAATATTGATCTGGGTAAAGGCTTAATGCCAGCACCTATTATCAGAAATGCGGACTGGTTTGAAAACATTCCATGAGTCCGTATCGCTGACCGCGTCCTCTTGCCCGACAGGTGATGCCCGAAGACGCCTGAAGGTGCATGCTATGCGGATTCGATCCTTGTTCCTTACCTTAACAGGATAGTGGCAAATGGCCGATTTACTAGGGCAGACGGACGGTATGGGATGATTTCAGGATGGATGGCAGGCTGATTTATTTAATGGGGCCTTCGGGATCCGGCAAGGACAGCCTCATCGAAGCCGCTCGCGGGCCGTTGCGGGTGCGTAATTGTGAAGTCGTGCGGCGGGTTATTACGCGCTCGGCTGAGTCCGTCGGCGAAGACGCCATTGAGGTGTCCCGCGAAGAGTTCGAGCGACGCAGAAACAATGGGGATTTCGCGCTTTCGTGGCAGGCCAATGGGCTGGATTACGGTATTCCTGTGCGTATAGACCAGTGGCTCAAGGAAGGACGCGATGTGCTGATCAATGCTTCGCGCGGCCACCTGACAGAAGCGCAACAGCGCTATCCCACGCTGTTGCCGGTGCTGTTGACGGTCAAGGATGACGTTCTGCGAGAGCGCCTGCTACGGCGGGGGCGTGAAAGCCCGGCAGAAATTGAAGCGAGACTGTGCCGCAATGCGCTGTTCACGGCTGACGACACAATCGGTGATACGCAAATCCGTCGACTCGATAACTCCGGCGACCTTGCGGGCACCGTTGCCAGTCTTCTGGAGTTGCTGAGCGTCAGCGCAGAACCGGATCGAACTTGATCTTGCGCCCGGCGATCAGCGCCAGCACGAACAGCGCACTGAACACGCCGCAGGCAATCAGGGGCAGGGTGACGATCGTGTCCTGGACTAATGACAGATGAAGGATGCCACTCAGTAGAGCGAGGATGAGAAACCCTGCGGCTGATTTGGACATGCTGTGCTTCCTGATGAGGTGGTTCAAAATACCAAGCGTTCAAAAGACTGCGTGCGCGGTTGAAGACTTTCCTGGCTCAGCTCTTGGCTGACAAAACTGCGTTGATCGCTCGTGAGTGCCCATTGAGGCGCTTTTTGCAGCTGCAGGTCATGGGGCGTGCGTTGGGCAACCATCGCAGCGTCGTTTGCGGGGAAGAACTGAAAACCCAACAGAACCGCCAGGGCGACTGCATTCGCGACTAAAAGAGCGCTGTTCATGGGGCTGATCTCCTTCGTTCTTTGAGAACAGTCGAAGCAGCCCGCATGCCAAAAGTTTAACGGCTATTAAATCCTTTAAAAACAAAGAATTACGCTATTTTAACAAAATGCCGGCATTGCATTTTGCAATGATGGCATTTTGCGGTGATGCAATTTGCACGGTAAACAAAGCCACGCTACCGTGGGGCGTCTGCCTACACTTAAAAAGCCCTACGGACGACATGACAAAAGCGGGCCTGCCCGTTAACATGCACGCCGTCCATCGCCGCGCATTCCTTGCGCGCGACTTGTGTCTCAGTAGCTCAATTGGATAGAGCATCCCCCTCCTAAGGGGAAGGTTGGCAGTTCGAACCTGCCCTGGGACACCATATAATCCAAGGCCTACAGCGTCTTTTTGTTTCTCTGCTTAACCCTCATGGGTGCTAGGTGGGTGCAACAGGTATGCTTTAAGCAAAGAAAAGCCCTGCTCAGATTGTTATCTGGCGGGGCTTTTTCATAACCGTCGTGTCATATCAAGCTTAGCTGCCAGTCCTCCACAGGAGGGCGTAAGAGGCGGTCTATCGACTCTTTCCCGATCAATCGTGAAAATGGACGCGCTGCGCGTACCACCAACACGCCCAGACGATGGTGATCACCAGGGAGGCGAYGCAGAAGATTATGGTCTGACGCGCATTGCCAAGATCCTCTCGGGCAAGCAAGCCAAGCGCCTGGAGGGCAGCCCCCCCAAAAAGCGCCAGGAACCCCATTCGCCAGGCGAACATGCGCTGTCGGTAAACGTCGAAAGCCAGCGGGAGCATAACTGCGCCATAGATTACGGAAAGATAGCGAAGTCTAACGTCTGCATAATGGGTAAAGACCGAACCACTTGGATCGCCCAGGGAAGGCTGGATATCCGTTATGGCAGAAACGCAGAACATGAGCCCTTGGAGGGCGAGCATCGCTGTGACAATCACGATGACAGTGGGTGGCCGCTTTGGGGAGCTCCGAAGCTCATTGGGCGGCAAACCTTTTGATGCAATCGCGACCTGATTACTCAGCGCCGTGCGAATGACCTCAGACAGCCATGCCTGATCGTTGCGGGAAAACCACATACAGATCCGCATCACGCCAATCCCACAGGCCATCATCGCAAGCCCCTCCAGCGGCATGAATGTGGCGTGCGGCCCAGGTACGGCGGTAAACAACGCCAATGCTGTAAAAAGCACACAAAACCCGAACCAGAAGCCCATGAAGAGCTTAACGGACCAGTGCAGCGCAAAACGCCCGGTTAGCACGACCTGGTTTTGGCGCACCTGGAATCGGCCGACGAAAAGTGGCTTGAATGAGTTGCGTACCATCGGGATGACACGTTGGAGCGAAACGCGAGACTCTGTCACCGTTCCCAAGGCCGCTTCTCGAAAAGGTGTAAACATAGCCCAGTGCCGGGTCGCGGCTTTCAGGCGCTCAACAGATTCCGCCAGTCCGAACGAGCTCTCAAACTCGACCAGATCCGATCCCACCCAAAGTTCCCTCATCCATCGGAACATACATCCCCCTCTGGGCGCGTCATGCTTGGATTTCACGTTGGTATCGTGCAATTCATATTCGACCTTCCCTGGTCTCCACCACCATCATCAACTGCTCAACTCCAGCCCAATATCACGCCGTCAGCGTATGCTCCGCATCCCCGAACCAGGTGCGCACCAGATCGGGCCCAGGCGTACCAGCGTGGTCAAGCACCGCCACATCGACGAAATTCTTGCCATTGCTTGCGCCATCAGGGTCTACCTTCACGGTGATGTCGTTGCCGGTCTGCACCACTTGGACAAAGTCCGACACCTGGCTGGTGCCGGCGACGAAGTTGGCCTTGAGCAGTGCGGAGAGGTCGATTTTGTCCCCTTCGGCGTAGTTGTAGTCGAGGATATGATCGCCGCCTTCATTCACGTTGAAGTAGGCAAACACGTCGGCTCCCGCGCCACCGCTGAGCGTGTCTGCACCGCCACGGCCCACGATGATGTCGTTGCCGTCGCCACCATTGATCGTGTCTGCGAGCATGGTGCCCACCAGCGTGCCGCTGGATTCTCCGTGGTAACTGACTTGAGTGCCGGCCGCGCCGCCGTCGGTGACCTGGAAGTCTTCCGCCGAGTAATGCCCCAACAGGTTCACCTCGGCCCGATGCACGCCGTCGTCCACTGTCAGCAGGCCGCCGGCGCCAGAGGCGTTGGTGTTGTAGCTGAGTTGGGTGTTGGCGCCGAAAGTGAGATTGCCGAACGTCAGCATGTCATTGCTCTCAAGGCCGAGGATGCCGGCCAGCGAGCCCGCTGTTTCGGCCTGTGCGATCACCAGCGTACCCGCGCCTTCGCCGTGGAAGGCGACGGACCCGTGTGCAGCACCGGAGAAGGTCAGGGTCGCGTTACCGTCGATGGTCGCGCTGCCGTCGCCGGTCACGTCGGCCAGCAGGCGCAGGTCACCACCATTGGCCCACAGGTGGCCGGTGTTTTCGACCGTACTGGCCACCGTCATGCCGCCTGGGCCCGTGGACTCCAGCACCCCGCTGTTGGTGATGGTGTGGGTGCCGGTGTCGAGCACCAGGCTGTTCAGCCCGCTGGCCATGATCAGCCCCGAATTGATCAGCACCATCTGCCCGGCACCCAACTGGCCGGCGCCGGAAATGCGGTTGTCGACGTTGTTCAGTACGGTGTCGGCGCTGCCGCCGAAAATCACGTTTTGCGCGTTGTCGGATAGCAGCACCTGGCCGCCACCGGTCAAGGTCGCGCCACGGAACAGAACCTCGAGGCTGGTCGCGCTGCCGGCGGAGCCGAGCTCGATGGTGCCGCTGTTATGGATACTGCCACCGAACGGCATGATCGCGCCGTCAGCAATGGTGAGGGTACCGGTGTTGTTGGTGAGCGGGTCGACATCGAACTGGAAGTTCGCTTCGCTCAAGCTCGCCGCATCGACACCTTTCAGGGTGATCGTCTGGCCAGTGCCTATGCTGACCAGCGCATTGCCGTTTGCGTCGTTAGTGATGCTCAAGTCAGCAAAGCCGGTGACGCCTGTGAAGCCGATCAGGTCGATCTTGTCCGCTGCGGCATCGAAGTTGTAGATCTGGTTGTTGCCGATCGGCTGGGCGAAGACGAAGGTGTCGGCACCGGACGAGCCGGTCAGGTTGTCGTTGAGGGACAAGGCGAAGATTGGTGAGCCTGGGGCGTAAGCCTCTACGTTGTCCGAGATGATGGCGCTTCCTGTGGTCCCGTCTGCATTGGTCCAAGTCTCCGTTACATGTAACACCATAGCGCCGACGTAGCCTGCCGTCGTAGTGACGGTGAGTACCGAGGGGTCGATAGTGGTGACCGACCAACTGCCGCCGCCGAGATGCGTGGCGCCGTTCACTATCCAGTCCGCTGGAACACCGGTGATCGTTACCGTGACAGGAAGACTGTGATCCGCCGACGGGTTGACCAGAGCCAAGTTGATCGGCTCGCCGGCGGTGCCTGCCGGGTGAGTGACCGACCATGTAACGCTGGTCGTGCTGAACGCGCTGGCACCCCCGCCTGAGCCAGGGTCGACCTTCGTCGCAAACGTGCCCGACGTCTGATCCCACGCCTTGTAGGTTAGATCTCCCGCATTTCCGTTACCGGTCATGCGTACTAAGTCTCCGCTACGTAGCAGCAGCGCCGAGTTCGTACTTACCGTGCCGACATCTGTCCACGTCGATCCACTGTCTGTTGAGTACTGCCACTTGCCAGTAGAGCCATTTGTGCGGGTCGCAGCGGTGATCGCGATGCCCTTCAGTGCACCACTGTCCACATCAGTGGAACTCAGGAACGAACTCACCAACACACCGCCGCTGACATTGACCGACGTCGGAGCTGTCCCGGACAGTACCGGCGCGTCATTGACCGCGGTGATGTTGATGTTGATCGTGTCGCTGTCGCTCAATGCACCACCAGTGCCCGTGTTGCCACCGTCATTGGTCAGCATGGTCAGGGTGACCGTGCCGTTGGCATTGGCAACCGGGGTGTAGGTTGGCTGGTTGGCGACCGTGGCCAGGTAAGTGTTGATGTTGGCGAGGGTACCCGTG
>NZ_JBFTML010000101.1:0-8379 GCF_056396925.1 Pseudomonas sp. 05N433
GCATTGGAACCACCTGATCCCATCCCGAACTCAGAAGTGAAACGATGCATCGCCGATGGTAGTGTGGGGTTTCCCCATGTGAGAGTAGGTCATCGTCAAGATTAAATTCCGAAACCCCTATCTGCGTATGCAGGTAGGGGTTTTGTTTTAGTAGAAGTCACCAATTTTGCTGGCACGTTACCGCTGTAACGGGCTGGTCACAGAATTTCTTGACGACCATAGAGCATTGGAACCACCTGATCCCATCCCGAACTCAGAAGTGAAACGATGCATCGCCGATGGTAGTGTGGGGTTTCCCCATGTGAGAGTAGGTCATCGTCAAGATTAAATTCCGAAACCCCTGTCTGCTTATGCAGACAGGGGTTTTGTCTTTCTGGGCTTATAGAAGTCTAAGTCTGAAGCGGGTCAAATCCAGGTCTGCGTGTCTCGCTACTCCTTCGAGCCAGTAGCATCAGATATAGACCCCCCCTCATCGTTACACCACAGCCAAAACACCCAACACCGCGATCATGACGTGCGGTAAGCCCAATAATCCGTCCCTTCTAGCACGCCGTTCGGCGGTTATCTGACGAGTTTTGTACAAATCCTTAAGTTTTCTCCCGCTCGTGCCGAAAGACTGGTGAGACATGCGTGCACCAAAGTAGAGCGGCTTCAGAATGCCGTCTGCGCTGTTACATGGAATGTTGCAACCCGGAACGCATCCCCACTTTTGGCATAAGAAGTCCCATGAAATGAATCTCAAGTTCAGCCATAAAATCCTGCTGGCCGCTTCAGGCGTCGTGGTGCTGGCGTTTGCGTTGTTCACTTTGTACAACGACTATCTGCAACGAAACACCATTCGGCAAAACATCGAGTCCTCCGTTGAGCAAGCAGGCGACCTGACTGCCAGCAGCGTGCAGAACTGGATGAGCGGCCGCGTGCTGGTCCTGGAAAACCTCGCGCAGAACGTCGCCCATCAGGGTGCCAATGCTGACTTGCCAGGGCTGGTCGATCAACCGGCCCTCACCTCGAACTTCCAGTTCACCTACGTCGGGCAGGCCAATGGCATGTTCACCCAGCGCCCCGACGCGAAGATGCCAGACGGCTACGATCCGCGTCAGCGCCCCTGGTACAAACAAGCCGTGGTCGCCGACAAGACCATGCTGACCCCGCCTTATATGGCGGCGGTCGGCGGGCTGGTGGTGACCGTTGCCATACCGGTGAAAAAGAACAGCGAACTGCTGGGCGTGGTCGGCGGTGACCTGAGCCTGGAAACCCTGGTGAAAATCATCAACTCGGTGGACTTCGGTGGTATCGGTCACGCATTCCTGGTCAGTGCCGACGGTCAGGTGATCGTCAGTCCGGACAAAGACCAAGTGATGAAGAACCTGAAAGACATCTATCCGGGTTCCAGTGTTCGCATCGAGAAAGGCATCCAGGAAGTCGTACTGAACAAGCAGGACCGCATCCTCTCGTTCACACCGGTGAGCGGTTTGCCGAATGCCGAGTGGTACGTTGGTCTATCGATCGACAAGGCCAAGGCCTATGCACCACTGAGCCAGTTCCGCACCTCGGCGCTGATCGCGATGTTCATCGCTGTAACGGCCATTGCCGTGCTGCTGAGCTTGCTGATCAACGTGCTGATGCGTCCGCTGACCACGATGGGCCGTGCGATGCAGGACATCGCTCAGGGCGAGGGCGACCTGACCCGTCGTCTGGTCGTAGAAAGCAAAGACGAGTTCGGCGAGTTGGGTGGTTCCTTCAACCAGTTCGTGGAGCGGATTCACGCATCGATTTGCGAAGTGTCCTCGGCGACCCGCCAGGTTCATGATCTGTCGCAACGGGTGATGGCATCGTCCAACGCTTCTATCATCGGCTCCGACGAACAAAGCGCCCGCACCAACAGCGTGGCCGCGGCGATCAACCAATTGGGCGCCGCCACCCAGGAAATCGCCCGCAATGCCGCTGATGCTTCGCAACACGCCAGCGGCGCGAGCGAGCAGGCCGATGACGGCCGTCAGGTGGTGGAACAAACCATCCAGGCCATGACCGAGCTGTCGCAGAAAATCAGCCTGTCCTGCACGCAGATCGAAACCTTGAACGCGAGCACCGACAACATCGGCCACATTCTGGATGTGATCAAAGGCATCTCCCAGCAGACCAATTTGTTGGCGCTCAACGCGGCCATCGAAGCGGCCCGTGCCGGTGAGGCCGGTCGTGGTTTTGCGGTAGTGGCGGATGAGGTGCGCAACCTGGCTCATCGCACCCAGGAGTCGGCGGAAGAGATCCACAAGATGATCAGCTCGCTGCAGATCGGTTCTCGCGAGGCGGTGACTACGATGAACGCCAGTCAGGTGTCCAGCGAGCAGAGCGTCGAAGTAGCGAACCAGGCCGGCCTGCGACTGGTCAGCGTGACCCAGCGCATCGGCGAAATCGACGGCATGAACCAATCGGTGGCCGCGGCGACCGAAGAGCAGACGGCCGTGGTCGAAACCCTCAACGTCGACGTCAACCAGATCAACCTGCTGAACCAGCAGAGCGTGGCCAACCTCAATGAAACATTGAAGGATTGTGATGCGCTGTCCCAGCAGGCCAATCGTTTGAAGCAACTGGTTGATAGCTTCAAGATCTGATTGAGGTCAGTAGGATCGCGTTATCGTTCTTCGCGTGAAAGCCTCGCTCCTACAAGAGCTAACCTGTAGAAGCGAGGCTTGCCTGCGATAGCGGTAGATCAGTCACCGCTGAACCGAAGCGCTACACAAACAGCTTCACCACGTTCCCCATCGCATCATCGGCAAACCCCTGAACGAACTTCTTGAACCCCGGCAGGGCCTCGGCGCCGCCCTGGGCCGGCTCGGCAATGATCGTCCAGGTCGCCCGCGACTTGTCTGTACCCAGGGATTCCACACTCATCGCTGCCYACAAATTGGCCACGCCCAAGGTGTTGTAGATCGTGGTCCAGGTCATGTTCAGCGCCTGGTCGTTGCGGGAGTTGAGCTGCTCGACCACCAGGTTGCCGTCCTTAAAGAACTTCTTGCGCAGCGACGACACACCTTCGCCGGTCATCTCGATGTGCGACAGCGCCGGAATGAATCGGTCGAAGCCGGCAAAATTGCCGACCACTGCCCAGACTTGCGCCGCGTCGGCCGGTACTTCCACCGAAGACACAACGTGGCAGCCTTGAGGGTTTTTGATCAGGGTATCGGGTTGCAGAGTATTCATGGTTTTTGCTCCGTGCGGGGTTAGGGTGAATCAGATGAAGTTGATTTCTTTGAGGTAGTCGCAGCCGCGTCGCAGCAGCGCCGGGGATTTTTCCGGGTAGTGCGCGCCCATCTGCCGTACACCGGCCTGGGCGTTGTCGTGGCCAATCATCGAGATGTCGCCGATGTCTTCCTCGAAGCCGTTGAGGTAGAAACCCAGCACGCCAAACAGCGCGTTATCACTGTCGACCCGGCCCAATTGCTGCTGCCAGTCGGCGACGCTGACCATCGAGAACTCCCGACCGGCTTCGCGAAAGGAAGCCACGTAGGAGTCCCAGCTCAGGGGTTCGGGGTTGTGCAGGTTGAACACCGCTTTTTCGGCCTGGTAACGGCTGGCATGGAAGGCGATGAAACGGGCGAGAAAATCCACCGGCATCAAGTCGAAATTCAGTGCGAACTCCGGTACCTGACCGAGCTGGATCGAGCCCTTGAGCATCAGCATCAGGCGATTCTTGTGGGGCTGGCAGACGCCGGTGAGGCTGTTGAAACTGATATTGCCGGGGCGATAAAGATTGACCCGAACCCCACGCTCCCGCGCCCTTTCGAGGATCCGCTCGCCGACCCATTTGGACAGGTTGTAGCCGTTCTTGATGTAGATCGGCGGTGTCTGCGCGGCGGGCAACTCCAGCACCCGGCCATCGTCGGAAATCGTGCTGGACGCCGAGAGCGTCGAGACGAAGTTGAAGATCTTCTTGCTGCGTCCTTCACACAGGCGCAGACACTCGAAAATCGGTTCGACGTTATCCTGCGCCAACGACTCGTAATCGAGGACGTGATTGACGTTGGCGGCGTTGTGCACCAGTGCGCCGAACTCTCGATCCAGCCGTTCGTAAACCGCTTCGCTGAGCCCCAGTTGCGGGCGAGTGATGTCTGCCGCGTAAACCTGCACCCGGCTCAGGTCCAGATGCTCCAGGCGGTTTTCCCGCAACGCATCCGCAAAGCGTTGCGCCGCCGATTGCCCACCGCCATCGCGCACCAGGCACGCCACTTCGCTGGCGCCCCAGGCCAGCAGCGCTTCGACGATATGCACACCGACAAAGCTGTTGGCCCCGGTGACGATCACCTTGTGCACATCGCCCATTCGGCTGATCGGCAGCGGCTCGATGTCCAGTTCACGGAAGGCATCGGCCAGGGCTTTTTCACTCAACACTTCCTCGGTCCCGGAGCCGCGCACCAACGTCGCCAGCTTCGCAATCGTCGGCAGTTCGATGAAGCGGTTGATCGAGATACTGCGGCCGAACTCCTCACGCAAACGCAGGAGCATGCGCGACAGCAGGATCGAGTGCCCACCGAGGTTGAAGAAGCTTTCGTCGGTGGAAATGTCGCTGGCGGGTAGCTCCAGCAGCTCAGCCCAGATTTCCAACAACAGCGCTTCATCGGCGCTGGCGGGCAAACACCGTGGGCTGTTTTCGGTCACGTTGACGGGCAATTCCAGCAGCGCTTTGCGGTCGACCTTGCCGTTGCTGGCGAACGGCATGCTCGCCAGTTCAGTCCAGGCGATCGGCTGCATGTAGTCCGGCAGAAACTGCATCGCATGGGCTTTCAAGGCTTCGCGAGCGGCACCGGGTTGCGCTTCCTGGGGTTGCGCGAGAAAGGCCAGAATCCGTCGATGACAATCGATGACCACCGCCACCTGACGGTATAGCTGGCTGTCGCGCAGGCAGCGTTCGATCTCTTCCGGCTCGACCCGAAAGCCGCGAATCTTCACCTGATTGTCTCGCCGTCCGCACAGCTCGATACCGTCGGCGGTCCACTTGGCCATGTCGCCGGAGCGGTAGGCGCGCAGGCTCTGGCCGTTCGGCAGGTGCAGGTTCAGATAGCGTTCGGCAGTCTGCTGCGGATTGTTCAGGTAACCCAGGCACACCCCCGGGCCGACGATGTACAACTCACCGACGGTTTGCTCGGTCACCGGTTGCAAATCCTCATCGAGGATCAGCACCTGACTGTTGGCAATCGGTGCACCGAGGGTCCGGTTGCTGTCGCCGGTACGCAGTTGCCGCGCGGTGATCAGCACCGTGGCTTCGGTCGGGCCATAGAGGTTGTAGAGATTGCCTTGGCGGGTCAGTTGCTGAACTACGTAGGGTTCGCAGACATCGCCGCCGGTCATCACATGATCGAGGACCTGCAACTGATCCAGCGGCAGGATGCTCAGCAAGGCTGGCGGCAAAAAGGCATGGCTGAGTTGTTGGTGGCGGATCAGCTCGACCAGTTGCAGCGGGTCGCGACGTTGGTCCTCGTTGGGCACGATCAGCTCTGCACCCTGCAACAGGGTCGGGAAGATATCGATCAATGACGAGTCGAAACTCAACGATGAAAACTGCAACGCCCGGCTCTGTTCGGTCAGCTGCACGTAGTCGGCGTACCACGCGGTGAAGTGCGCGAGGTTGGCCTGGCTGAGCAGCACGCCTTTGGGGTGACCTGTGGTGCCCGAGGTGTAGAGCGCCATGCATGGCGCGTCGAGATCGGGGCGTTGGCGCATCAAGGGTTGATCGAGGTTCACATCGCCGCTGTCGATACGGCTGATGTCCAGCCCCGGCATCGTCTCGCTGAGTGGATGCTCTCCGTCATGCAGCAACAACACCGCTCCAGCGTTTTCCAGAATGTACTGCTGACGTTGCAGCGGGTGGCTCGGCTCCAGCGGCAGGTACACCGCACCGCTGCCGAGGATCGCCAGAATCCCCGCATACAACGCACTGCATTTTGGCAGGCAAACTCCGACCACCAGAGGCCCTTGATGCTGATCGAGCAACGGTTGCAATCGCTGTTGGATGGCGCGGCTGTGGGCGTGCAGTTCTCGATAGGTCAGCGACGTGCCGGCGATGTTCAGCGCCGCACGCTCGGCAGACTGAATAAAGCGCTGTTCAAGCCGCTCGATCATCGGGATCTGCCCAAGTTGCAGAAGTCGTGGTTCTGCCGTGTTGTTGAGACGGTGGACGAAGGCCAGGTGCTCTAAAAACAGCAGGTTTTCCACCTGTTCGAAGTGCGCGGAAATCGTCGGCTCGGCCTGCAGGAAATAGTCGGCATCCCGGGAGAAGCGGCTGACCAGCAGCGCCACATGATCGACCAGCTCGGCCACCGCTCGCAGGCGCAATGCCTGGCCGTTGCCGGACAACTCTTCGGCGACCGGCACGCGACTCAACGGCGTCGAGTTGTACGTGCACAGCAGGTCCAGCGGTGGCAGCCCGCTAGTTCCCGACACCCCGACACCCACTTGCAGCATCAGGTGCGGCGCATTGCCGAAGTCCCGAAATGGCAGGCTCGCATCGTCGATCAGCAAATCAAATAGGCCTGGCGGTGGTTCTTCCACATTCGCAAGTCGCGCCAGTGAATGACCGTGTTGTTCGAGCTCCAGCGCCAGTTCGGTCAGGGCCTGGCTTTGCCCGATGAGCAAAATATCGAGACGTCTCATGATGTTCTCCTCGTTAAACCAGGTAGTCGCTCAGGGCGCTTTGCACGCACGGTGAATCGAGCAGCGAACTGCTGCGGAAAAACCGCACGATGTTGGCGACCAGCGGGTGATGGCGATTGATCGGGAAGGCCAGCCCCGACATTTCGCTCTTGAGGGCCTGACGTGCTGCGTCGCTGATCTGCAAGGCGTCGATCAGGCGGAAGTCGAAGGACTTCTGGATATCGTTGGTCAGGTAATGGCCGATGAACACCGGCAGGATGTGCGCGATGCACTGGCGATCGTCTTCGCTTGCGGTGTGCCAGTAGATGCGCACCAACCGCGACCAGAACCCGGAATGACGGCCCTCGTCCAGCAAGTGGTCGGCCATCAGGCCTTTGATCGATTGCTTGACCGTGTCGTCCTTGGCGAACGCCGCCACATCGCCGGTCACGGTGTTCTCGGCGATGGCCACGCAGATCAGTTCCACGGCACTGCGCAGGTGTTCCGGTGCGAGGGCCACGGCCGCCGGGATGGCACGGCTCAGTTCGATTTCATCCGGCAGTTCGATGGGGGTGATGCCGGTCATGGCGACGGTCTGCTGCATGAAGTCCATGGCCACCAGGGCGTGGTAATCCTCGTCCACCACCACGGTCATGGCGTCGTAGCGACAGGCGAACGGGAACGCCACGCTGAAGCGGTTTTTAGCGATGCTGCGGGCGGTCTTGTCGACGATCTCGGTTTCGAAAATCACCACGTCATTGATGAACTTGTAGAGCGTCTGTACCAGGGCGAAATCCCGTTGTTCCGGGCATTCGCGCAGGAAGGTTTCGCTCAGCACCAGCGGCTGGCGGCTCAGCGGATAGATCAGCTTGTCGTCGTTCTCCAGCACACGCCGGGGGCGGGTGCGAATGGTTGCGCGGCTTTCCCAGGCGTCGGCGAAGGATTGGTAGTCGGCGGCGTTCATGCGTTCACCTCGGCAACCGGTTCGCTCATGCTCAGGCGCAAGCCGTCCCACAGCGCGATGCGACTTTCCACGGCGGCGATGGCGCTGGCGTATACGTCTTCTTCGCGCTGCGGATCGCCATTGACCAGGCGTGCGAGGAGTTTTTCCGCCGCCGGGCCGTGGTCTTCGGAGTCGACTTCGATGTGCCGTTCCAGGTAGTAACGGAAGGTCGGCGCTTGTTCGATGCCAATGCCCCAGTCGTCGAGAATCCGCTGGAACATCTGCGGGATGACACTCTCGCGGCCGTGCAGAAACGCCGCCGCCACACTATGCCCCGGCGCATGCAACGCGGTGTGCAAGGTGTGGCGTACGAACTGTGCGGCCGCCGGGTCGACGTCCACGCTTTGCAAGGCCACGTCGTAGCTCACGCCTTCTTTTTGCAACGCCACGAAGCGTTCGACGGCGACCGTGCTTGCACCGACTTCGCGCATCGCATCCAGGTACAACTCGAAATGGCTGTAGTGACCTTGGGCGGGACGATCATCGGACTCTTCACCGAGCACGATCTCGTTGATCAGACGCGCGGCCTGCGGATCTCGTGGCGGTAGCCAGGGCAGCTGAACGCAGGTCAGTTCCTGTTGCAGGCGTTTGGTCAGCGACATGAAATCCCACACTGCGAACACATGGGTTTCCATGAAGCGTTGAAGCACCGATAACGAATGTATTTCAGAAAAGATCGGGTGCGCACTAAGTTCTGCTTTCTTCTGATTAAGACGATCTTTAGTCGGTTTCATGAGCGAGCCTATAAG
>NZ_JBFTML010000102.1:0-8292 GCF_056396925.1 Pseudomonas sp. 05N433
GGGCTGCGCAGCGGCCCCAAACCAGTCACCGCGGTACATCAGATAGGCCTAGGGTGCAGGGTTTACGACTGCTGCGCAGCCGAACGGGAGCAAGCTCCCTCGCCACAATGGGTCACCAAGTTTCGGATTTCCGTTGGCAAACAAAATGGGCGACCTGTTGAGGTCGCCCATTGGGGTAAGCCTTCTCACCACTACTCAGCTCAATTCAATCATCCGGCTGCTCAGCCGGCTTGGCGGGCTTCGCCGGTTTGCCTTTGGTGCCTTTAGCACCTTTGACCGGTGCGACTTCAGCCACCGGCGCTGGCACCGGTACTGTTGCTTCCTTCTCGGCCGTCGGCAGCTGGTCGACGGTGTTGAATATCTCTTTCAACTCGACCGCATCCGACTGCTCAAGCTTCTTTTCGCCATCCTTGCCGATCAGGATGATTTTGCTCTTCGCCCCGGCGCCCAGCTTGAGTGAGCGGATCAACGCCATCGTCGATTGCGGGTCGAGGTCTTTGCCGTCCCGTTGGCCCATCGTATTGATCACGGTGTACAGCACCATGTTTCGATCGGTGAAACCCTTGCGGTTGGCAGAGTCGTCCAGTGACTTTTTCAGGTTGAGCCAAACCGGGTCCACCGAACTGGGCGCGATGACTATCAGGGGACGAGCCCGGCCCACGTCTTTAACCAGAGGGGAATCGTCATCGGCGGCAAATGAAGGACCGACGAAAGCCAACAGGGTAGCCAGGGTCAAAGACCTGATGAGCATGCGCATCTCCTTTTGATATCCACGCTCTAATGATTGCGCATCGCGGTGATCGTTCCGGGCGATGCACCGCGATTGTGTTCCGCCTTGCCCAAGCTTAGGTCAGGGCGGTCATTGCGCAACAGCCTGAGCTAATCTCATAGCTGATTCATCGTGAGGGTTTATCCATGAGCGCTCAGCTGAACCACACCATCGTCTGGTGCCGTGACAAACAGGTTTCGGCACGCTACCTGACCGACCTCCTCGGCCTGCCCGATCCCGAGCCGTTCGGGCCGATGCTGGTGGTCAAGTTTGATAACGGGGTGTCGCTGGATTTCTACAACAACGACCCGCCCATCGCGTCCCAGCACTATGCGTTCTTGATTGGAGACGACGACTTCGATGCGGCCTTCGCTCGCCTGCAGGCGATCAAGCAGCCGTGGTGGGCCGACCCCGGTAAGCAGCGGCCCAACGAGATCAACGATTACGCCGGTGGCCGGCGGGTGTATTTCGATGACCCGGACGGGCATCTGCTGGAGATTTTTACTCGGGAAGCGGTATCGGATCAGAACGCCAGTTTATAGCCGATCAGCACCAGCATCGTGGCCAGGCACGGACGCAGCAGTTCGTCGGAGATGCGCCCGGTCAAATGGCTGCCCAGGTAAATCCCTGGCAGCGAACCGACCAGCAAGAAGCCCAGGACGTGCCAATCCATATTGCCCATGCTCGCGTGGCCCAGGCCGGCGACCAGGGTCAGGGGCACCGCGTGGGCGATTTCGGTGCCGACCAGGCGACGAGTGGGCAGCAGCGGATACAGAATGAACAGCGCAACGGTGCCCAGGGCGCCAGCGCCGATGGAGGTCAGGGCCACCATGGTGCCTAGCACCAGACCGGTGATCACGGTCAGTGCATTCAACCGGGAACCGCTGGGGTTGTAGTGACCGCCCGCCCGTTTGTGAGCGAAATCGAGCAAGCGTTTCTTGAAGAAAATCGCCAGCGCCGTGGCGAACAATACGAAGCCCAGCGCCTGTTTGATGACGGCGTTCATCGCCTCGGGCGAGGTCTGCAAAGTGCTCAGGAACCACAGCGTCAGGGCTACCGCCGGCACGCTGCCGAGGGTCAACCAACCGGTGATCGCCCAGTCGATGTTCTTGTTCTTGCGATGAACCAGCACACCACTGGATTTGGTAATGGCCGCGTACAGCAAATCCGTGCCCACCGCCGTGGCCGGGTTAACGCCGAACCACAGCAGGATTGGCGTCATCAACGAACCGCCCCCAACACCGGTCATGCCGACAATAAAGCCGACCACCAGACCCGCTACGACCAACCCGAAATTACCGAAATCCATTAATACGCCCAGAAATTCGCAGGAAACAAACCGGTCAGCAGCATAGCGATTTTTCTTATAACCACATATATCGATGCGGTCTATCGTTATGCCAATTCACCGATTTGAAACAGCGACTCCCCACTCAATACCAACCCCACAAGAATTGCGCTTTATCCGACATCTCACTGCACCGGCAAAAAATTCAGGAACAGCAGACTCTGGGCGTAGTTCAGGCCGATCCGCCGGTACCGCTCATCGAGCATCTGGGTCAGCAGGTCCAGTCGCGCGACGATTTTGCCGAACTCCACGGCAAAACTCAGGTTGCTGCCCTCCTCCGAAATTTCGTTGGAGAACAGCAAAGGCTCGCCTTGCCTGTTTTGCCGTTGGCTCAAGATCCAGGTGGCTTTTTCGATGTTGCGCGCGGCATTGCTGACGAAGGTCGGGTTGAGCGCATCCGTCATGTAGAACTCCAGCCGATTGCCATGGGCCGTCACCAGCATGCTGCCAATCGCATAGATGAATGCGCCGACCCGGTCACCGAGGAATTCCGGGCTCATGGCGAAGCTCAGCGCAGCGAGGTCTTTTTTGCCGCCGAGGGTGGGCAGCGGCTCTTGCTGTTCGATGGCCATGCGCACCTGTTTTTCTGCGGTGCCGACATCGAGGAAGCCAGATTTTTTCAGCTCCTGCGGGTTGCGCAGGTAGAGCTTGTTCATCAGCAGGTAGAGGCTTTCGAGGTTGTCGCGCATCGTCAGGGTCGCCATGCGGTCGACGCTGGTCTGGAGGAGTTCCTGGGGTTTGCCATCGCGAAACTGGCTGATGACATCGTTGCCCGGCTGATGGCTGCAACCACTGGCGAGGAGCATCGACAGGCTAATCAGCAGCAAGCAATGACGGCGAATGTGCAGGGTAAAACGGGGTAAAACTTGAGCCATGGGTTCTTGAACTTGGGCATGGGCCGGCAGTGGGGATCGCCGCGGGCTGGCCAAGGATAGAACCGTGAAAGCTGAAAAAGTGCAGTGCCGGCGGTCCGTAAGCTCTGGTCACCATGAAAGCGATCTCTTATTAGTCATACTTTTAATTGCAATGCTCGAGACATAAGCTATAAATCCTTCCTTGATCGCACTTAAACACGATCATTAGTATGACTACTTATTAAAAACAACAAAAAGGAAGGTCAACCATGCTTCAATCCCGACACCTGCTCTCCGGCCTCGGACTGTCCCTGATGATCGCCACCCTCTCCGCTCACGCCACTGGTTTGTCCAGCGAACAAAAAGCCTTCGGCAAAACCAATGACGGCACGCCCGTCGAGCAATACATTTTGCGCAACAGCCACGGCCTGCAGGCCACGGTCATTACTTACGGCGGGATTCTCCAGTCGCTGAAAGTGCCGGATAAAAACGGCAAGCTCGACGATGTGGTGCTCGGTTTCGACGACGTGCAGGGTTATCAAAGTGGCACGGCGTTTTTCGGCGCGACCATCGGCCGCTTCGGCAATCGCCTAGCCAACGGCGCCTTCGAGCTGGATGGCAAGCGCTTTCAAGTGCCGCTCAACGACGGCAGCAATTCGCTGCACGGCGGGGCTCAAGGTTTCGACAAGCGGGTGTGGAAAGCCGAACCGAGCAAGGGCAAGGATTCGGTGGGCGTGACGCTGACGTACCTGTCGTCGGATGGCGAAATGGGTTTCCCCGGCAACCTGAAAACCGAGGTCACCTACAGCCTCACCGAGAACAATGAGCTGCGCATCGACTACAAGGCCAGCACCGATAAGCCCACGGTGCTGAACCTGACCAACCACAGCTATTTCAACCTGGCCGGCGCGGGTAACGGCGATGTGCTGAAGCAGCTGGCGACCTTGCACGCCGCCCATTACACGCCAGTCACCGGCAAACTGATCCCCACCGGTGAACTGGCCCCGGTCGCCGGCACGCCCATGGACTTCACTCAACCGACCGCCATCGGTCAACACATCAAGGCCGATCACCCACAGTTGAAATTCGCCGAACCGAAACAAGGCGGTTTTGACTTCAACTGGGTGCTGGACGCCAAGGGTGACCTGGGCAAACTCGCCGCCGATGTCAGCGATCCGCAATCCGGCCGTCGCTTGCAGCTCTACACCACCGAACCTGGCGTACAGTTCTACACCAGCAACTTCCTCGACGGCTCGGTCAAGGGCAAGGCCGGCAAGATTTACCCGCATTGGGGTGCCTTTACTCTGGAAACCCAGCATTATCCGGACTCGCCGAACCAGCCGAGCTTCCCGTCCACGCGGCTGGATCCGGGCAAGACCTATGCCCAGACCACCGTGTTCAGGTTCTCCGCCCGGTAGATCAAAAGATCGCAGCTTTCGGCAGCTCCAGGGGGCTGGATACACCCGTGATATCGCGGGTGTGCCCCGCCCTCGCAGGAGCTGCCGCAGGCTGCGATCTTTCATGATGACGACGGAACCACCCTGCTATTTTGCTGCCAACTGTAGTATCGATCGGACTTCGACAAGGAGGATTCATGCGGACTCTTGAGCTGGCCGGCCGCCCTGTGCCGGTCATCGGCCAAGGCACCTGGCACATGGGAGAGGAACGCTCCCGACACACCAGGGAAGTTGCAGCGCTGCGCCTGGGTATCGAGTTGGGCATGACCCTGATCGACACCGCTGAGATGTACGCTGAAGGGGGCGCCGAAGAGGTGGTGGGTGAAGCCATCACAGGCCTGCGCGACCAGGTTTTCCTGGTGAGTAAGGTCTACCCTCACAACGCCAGCCGCAGAGGCATCCCCCAGGCTTGTGAACGCAGCCTGCGTCGGCTGAATACCGATTACATCGATCTCTACCTGTTGCACTGGCGCGGCGAGTATCCCCTTGAGGAAACCGTCGAGGCCTTCGAACGCCTGCGCGAAGACGGCAAGATTGGCCGTTGGGGCGTGTCCAATTTCGACCTGGATGATCTGGAAGAGCTGGCCTCACCGGCCTGCGCCACCAATCAGGTGCTGTATAACCTGGAAGAGCGCGGCATCGAATTCGATCTGCTGCCCTGGAGCCAACGGCAAAAGATGCCGGTGATGGCCTACTGTCCGATCGGCCAGGGCGGACACATGCTGGCCAATCCAATACTCAAACAAGTTGCCGCCCGTCACGAGGCGACACCTGCGCAGGTAGCGCTGGCATGGATTCTGCGTCAGAACGGAGTGATCGCCATCCCCAAAGCGGTCCACCCCGAGCATGTGCGGCTCAACGCACAAGCGGCGCAATTGCGTCTGGAGGCTGGGGATCTGGAGGCGCTGGACCAAGCGTTTCGCGCGCCACAACGCAAGCAGCGGTTGGCCATGGTCTGAGCCATCGCGGATCTATCAGAGGGCATCGGCATGAGAAGTACCGATCAGCTCGACTCTTTCAATTTGCCACGCTTCGTCCAGGCGCAGGATCCTGTGTTCGAGTGGGTTCAGGATGAACTGCGCGCCGGCCAAAAGCGCCGACACTGGATGTGGTTCATCTTTCCGCAGTTTGCCGGATTGGGTGACAGCGAAATGTCCCGCTACTTTGCCATTCGCTCCAGTGAAGAGGCCGCGGCGTACCTCGAGCATCCGTTGCTGGGGCCGCGCTTGCGCACCTGCACGCAATTGGTGCTGGATGCTCCTCAACGTTCGATCACCAAGATTTTCGGGCACCCCGACAACCTCAAGTTTCATTCATCGATGACGCTGTTCGCCCAGGTTTCGCCAAAAGGCAGCCTGTTCCATCAGGCGCTGGATCAGTACTTTCACGGCATACCGGATGACTGGACGCTGTCGCTGCTGGACTCAAAACAGGCCCAGCTGCCCCCCAATCAGCGTTGAGAAATCGTCATCCACGAACGGCAGGATAGCGTCCGCCACCGGTTGCAGCTGCCGGGTGATGTAATGGTCGTAGTCGATGGGCGTGCTGCGCACTTCCAGCGGCTCGGGGCCAGCAACCGTGATCACGTAACGGATCCAGCCGCCGTTGTGATACTGCCGCGGCCGCCCCTGTTGGTCGTTGTAGTCATCGGCGATCCGCGCGGCCCGCACATGGGGCGGCACATTGCGCTGATAGTCATCGAGGGGCCGACGCAGGCGTTTGCGGTAGATCAGGCGCTCATCGAACTCACCGGCCAACGTCTTGCGCACATAGTCACGCACGTAATCCTGATAGGGCTTGCGGTTGAAGATGCGCAGGTACAACTCCTGTTGGAATTGCCGGGCCAGCGGCGACCAGTCGGTGCGCACGGTTTCCAGGCCTTTGTAGACCATCTCGTCGGAGCCATCGGCACGGGTAACCAATCCGGCATAGCGCTTCTTGCTGCCCTCCTCGGCACCGCGAATGGTCGGCATCAGAAAGCGTTTGTAGTGGGTTTCGAACTGCAACTCCAGGGCACTTTCCAACCCGTACTCCTGCTTCACATGCTCGCGCCACCATTGGTTGACGTGGTCCACCAGCGCGTGACCGATCTGCGCGGCTTCGGCCTGACCATGGGGGCGACGCAGCCAGACGAAAGTCGAGTCGGTATCGCCGTAGATCACCGCGTGGCCCTGAGCTTCGATGAGTTGGCGGGTACGCAGCATGATCTCGTGCCCGCGCAAGGTGATGGACGAAGCCAACCGGGTATCGAAGAAGCGACAACCGCTGGAACCCAGTACACCGTAAAACGCATTCATGATGATTTTCAGCGCCTGGGACAGCGGCGCGTTGTGTTCGCGCTTGGCGGTTTCGCGGCCTTCGGCGACTCGGGCGACAATGGCCGGCAGGCAATGCCGGGTCCGTGAGAAACGTGCGCCGCGAAAGCCTGGCACCGACTCGCTGTCGTCAGGATGCTTGAGCCCCTCGATCAAGCCCACCGGGTCGATCAGGAAGGTGCGGATGATCGACGGATAGAGGCTTTTGTAGTCGAGCACCAGCACCGACTCGTATAACCCCGGCTGCGAATCCATGACAAAACCGCCGGGGCTGGCCTGCGGTGGTTTATTGCCAAGGTTCGGTGCGACGAAACCCTGGCGGTGCATCAACGGCATGTACAAATGGGTGAACGCCGCTACCGAGCCGCCGCTGCGGTCCGCCGGCAATCCGGTGACGCTGGCGCGCTCCAGCAGGAAAGTCAGCAACTCGGTCTTGGCGAAGATTCGCGTCACCAGTTCGCAGTCCTTGAGGTTGTACTTGGCCAGGGCCGGTTTGTCCTCGGTGAACATGCGATTGATTTCATCCATGCGCTGGTACGGGTTGTCGATCGACTTGCCCTCGCCCAACAGGGTTTGCGCGACGTTTTCAAGGCTGAACGAGGGGAAGCTCCAGGTGGCCGAGCGCAACGACTCGATGCCGTCGATGATCAACCGGCCGGCAGCCGAGGCGAAAAAATGATTGCCGCTGCCGTGCTCGCGCCACTGCATTTCTTCGCCGCCACGCCCCAGCTTCAGCGGCACCGCCAGGCGGCGGGCATGTTCGTGCAGGACGCGCAGGTCGAACTGCACGACGTTCCAGCCGATGATGGCGTCGGGGTCATGCCGGGCGAACCACTCATTGAGTTTTTTCAGCAGCAGGGTTCGCGAATCGCAGTATTCGAGCTGGAAATCCACCCCACTGTCATCACCATTGGGCGACCCGAGCATGTACACCTGACGCTCGCCGCAGCCTTCCAGGGCGATGGAGTACAACTCGCCCTGGGCGGTGGTTTCGATGTCCAGCGAGACCAGCCGCAGGTTCGGCCGATAGCCGGGGGCGGGTTTCATTTGCGCGTCGAGCAGCAGGCCGTCGGCGCCAGCCGTGCCACCGAACAAAACCGGCGCGGTGATGAACCGCTCCATCATGTAGCGTTCCGGCGGGCGGATGTCGGCTTCAAACACCTCGACGCCTGATTTGCGCAGTGCGGTTTCCAGGCGCATCAGCTGGCCGTGCTGCTGGCAATACAGGCCCAGCACCGGGCGGTGCTCGAAGTCCAGCAGCGCCAACGGCCGCAGTTCAACGTTCTTTTCGCCGCGCAACACTGCTTCGGCTTGCTCGCGCATGGCCTGTGGAATGAACGCGACCGACGGTTGATGCGGCAGGCGGATGCGCCGGGGACCGGCATCGGTCGCCAGCCAGAACTCGACTTCGGTGCCGGCCGGGGTATCGCGCCAATGCCGGGTCAGGACGAAGCCCTGCTGTAAATCCACCACTGCGACCTCAACGATTTGATTCAAGGGGTGATTCTACGCGTCATTGGGCAACCGTGTGGATGCGTTGGGATAGGTG
>NZ_JBFTML010000103.1:0-7982 GCF_056396925.1 Pseudomonas sp. 05N433
ACCATCAGCAGCATTCACGCTACGACGTTGCCGGGCAACTCAAGCAAGTGACACTGCAAATCAATGCCAGCGACTCCGCTCAGGACATCCTCAAGAACGCGCAGTACAACGCCGCCGGCCAGGTCATCGAGCAACGACTCGGCAACGGCATGACCAGAACCTGGATCTACGACCAGGCGGATGGTCGGCTGACACGCATGAAGGCTGGAGTGCCTGGCCAGAACCTGCGGCAAGATCTGGAATATGACTATGACAAGGTCGGTAACGTACTGAGCATAAAGGATCACACCTTCAATCCGGTGTTCTTGGCCAACCAGTACATTGATGGAGCCCGCGAATTCATATATGACCCCCTGTACCGGTTGGTCAGCGCCACCGGTCATGATAGCCCCCCGCCGTCCAGCATGCCGGGGAGGCCGCTGCCCAACGACCCCAACAACTTCCTGAAGTACACACAAACCTTCGAGTACGATACAGGCAACAACCTGATCAAGATTACTCATAGCCGCGCGGTACGCGGTTACACCCATCGGATGCGCATTGATCCGTCCAGCAACCGTGGCGTGCGCTGGAAAGAAGGGGATCCTGAACCCGATTTTTCAAAGCTGTTTGACCGCCATGGCAATCTCCAGGCCTTGCAACCGGGCCAGGCGTTGCAATGGAACAGCCATGATGAGCTGGCCTCCATCACGCTGATCGAGCGCGAAAATGGCCTCCACGATACGGAAACCTTTCGCTACAGCAATGGCGTACGTGTCTATAAACGCCACGAAACCCATACATCATCGACCAGCCATTTCCACGAAGTACGCTACCTTCCCGGATTGGAAATACGCTGCCGCGACACGGGTGAAGAGCTGCACGTCATCACCTTGCCGAACGTAATAGGCAACGTACGCTGCCTGCATTGGCTCCGGGGTAAACCGGAAGACATTGATGCCAATCAGGTGCGCTACTGCCTCGACGACAGCCTGGGTTCCAGCCTCATCGAGCTCGATCAAGCGGGCCGCCTGATCAGTCACGAGGACTATTATCCCTTCGGCGGCACGGCCTCGCTGAGAGCGGATTCGGTGCGGGAAGTCAGTTATAAAACCATCCGCTATTCGGGCAAGGAGCGGGATGACAGCGGACTTTACTACTACGGACGGCGTTATTTCGCGTCGTGGTTGCAACGCTGGATCAGTGCCGACCCGGCGGGAACAGTGGACGGGTTGAATCTGTATGAGATGGTGGGTAGTAACCCGATGAGTTTTGTCGATAGGCTTGGGCTTACCAAAGGAGCCGCGCTTAACCAGAGGGTAAGTGCCCGAACCACCGCCATGCTTGAGGTGCCGCGCACTCATCCGGTGCCTAAAGTGAAAGGCTCCGCGACAAAACAACTGGCTGCAAGCGAAGAACACTTTAAGACACATCCAGATGCGCGGTTCTCAAAAACGTTTAGATCCGAGGTCGCTGTCGCACATGCGGGAGTAGCGATTGAAGGCTCAACACCTGACGATGCCATTTACATCACCGACTTTTTCAATATCCCTTTGGAAAGAAATGTAACGCTCACTAAAGCCAAACATGGCGTAGAGATGCACAGACAGGCGGATGATAGCCTCGGTAGAGACAATCCGGTCACAGGTGGCATCCTGAGATTCACCGACCCTGATCGATATACGGAATATTTGAGCAACCGGTATATCGAGCGAATCAAAGATCCTGCGCTTCCTGTAAAAATCTACCGAGGGACGACATCTGAAACGATTGACCTGGCCGGCATAGAGTATGAACAAACGCCACTTCACCCGCTGATAAAGAACCGTATTCAAGGTCATATAGCGGCAAGCGAAGGTGACCTGCCCCAATCCAGTGGACTCCCTGCCGCCCACGCAGAAGTTCAAGCGGCCAATCTGGCGCTTTATATCCAGAAAGCGCAGACCGGGACAACCGACCCGGCGCTCATTCAAGTGGTGACGCAAAAACTACAAGGGGCGATAGCAGCGCAGGCCTTTCCCGCTTGTTTCAACTGCACCCATATCTTGCTTGAGTCCTACGACAATACATCAGCCTTTGATGTCTTGACGGGGAGAACGGCGACGACTYGGTCCCAGTGGAACAGCGCGATAGTGGAATACCGGTAGGGCAATATCCTTCTGGAGCCAAACACGCTAACGGCCCCAAAAAAACCGGTCTGTGCGCAACGACAGACCGGTCGCGTGATGCGATGCGGTACCGTGCAGGCTATGCGGCCTTTTTCCACGCCTGCGCTGTCAGCGTCCTCAATAATCCCTTACGCCCCTCGGCCAACTCAAGAAGTTCGCGCTCATATACCTGCTGTGAGACGGTGCCCGCCAAATGCCGATTGAGCAGCTCCTCTGAGCGAGCATTAAACGCCGTCGAATTCTGTGCGAATGCTTGCGCATGGCGACTCTTCAGGTACTTGCACCAAAACCGCTGCTCAATCATCCGGTTCACCAGCCCCTCACCCGCCTCAAGCGTCAAAACCGATTCATGCGCCTGATCTATCTGCGCATCACTGACCTCGGCCATCTCCCGGAACAACATGCCCCGAGATTGCCATGGCAGATCAAGCCGATCCGCCAGACCGGTCTGAAACGCCAGATAAACTTCCACTTCGTCGATGGTACCGGTGATGTCCCCGTCTTCATCGACCGCCATAAAGCTTTCACCGGCCTGCAATCGGCTCTGGACAGTGGCGCGCGCGATTTCATTGACCTGATCCAGACGGGACTTGCCCTTCGCCAACCTGATCAGGCTGGTTTCGATCTGCTCAGGGCTGCCGGCCAGATACGCTTCGTGAACCAGTACTTTGAACCCCATTTCATTGAAAATCTGCGCACCGGCGTCGGCGCATGAATCAGGGTTGCTCGCCATGCGAAACAGTTCTTCGCGCAGCGGGGTATCCTGGGCAGCGGCATCGAGCAGGCGCCACACTCGTTGTGTCAGCTCCGGGCGACTGGCTTCTTCGACGTAATCGGCTGAGTCGGCGAGTTGCTCCAGCACCTCGAAAAACCCCTGGGCATTCGGCTCCCCTTCAAGCTCATCCCACAACGTTTGCCTGCTTTGTCGTTCTGCGCCAGACAAACCTTCCAGCCAGTACACACTGGTTTCCTCGCCTTTGGGCGGGTAACTGCGTGCCGGGTCATACCCTACAGAACGCATATAGCTCTGAAATTGTTCACGACCTTGATCAGACAACCGATCGCGGCTCAAGCGGGTGCGGGCAACAAGCCGTGCCTGCTCCGAACCGGGTGTCACTTGGGGGACCTGTTCGATCGGATTGCCCTGCAGATCCAGTTCAAAGGCGCGCGGTCGCGGCAGCGTGAGCAGGCCGGTGGGCCACTCCGTGATACCGGTATCGTGCAAATCCAACAGGTGGAGTTCAGCCATCCGGCTGACATCCGGCTGCTGCGACAGCGCCGGGTTACCGGCCAGTCTCAGTGTTTGCAGACGAGTCAGACCAGCCAGATCCGCCACACTGTCAGCGGTCAGCGTCAGTTGGTTATTGGACAGGTTCAGATGCTCGAGCACCGGCAGACTTTCTTGCAAGCGAGGGGCGGCGACCAGCGCGTTATCACTCAAATCCAGCGCCCTCAAGTTGGAAAAATAACGAAGAAAACCGGTGATATCGGTACGCAGTTCGACATGGCGGAACTGTAGCGAACTGACATGCCGGAAATCAGCATTCAATGCTGGCAGATACTCCAGAAAATCACTCGTCCAGTGAAAATTCAGATCCAGGGCGTAGCCGTCCGGCCCCGAAGTTTGTGCAGCCTGCCAGCATTGCTTGATCGCCTTGGCAAAACGTCCCTTGTGGTAGCGTTGATCCATGGGCAGAAGCTCGCCTCTCTCGATCGCCACCCAGCTATCCAGGGCTTTGGTCAGTTCCTCGAACTCCAATTCCCGTTCGCCGATGCCCCGCAACGCCTGAGTCTGCGAGCCGGATGAGCGGACAAAATCGGCAAACGTATCCGCACTCGCCTGCGGGTACAGCACCTTGAACCGATCCTCCAGACTCAAGGTCCCTCCTGTACCGAGCAGAGGCTCATTGATCCGTGCATACCCCTGAACGGCTCCGCGCAAACGGGTTGCGGCCGCGGTGTCCATTACATGTCGAATGGAGGGATCCGGGAGAATTTCGCGCAACGCCGCATGCGTCAGCGGTGCGTTCTGTAATGTCTGTCGCAACTGGATGCCCTGGCCGATTTCGTGGCCCAGTTTTCTGCGCGCGGCGTCAGGCAAGGCTTGTAACAGGGCGGTATAGAAATCGTCGGCGCCATGCAGCGTATTACCCTCTTCGTCATGGGACTGAAAGGTGTTTTCCATGGTTCGCACCAGCACTTTGCGAATGGACGCGTGTTCCGGCCCGATATTGTCGAGCAGCGGTCCCTCGAATGACTGGTTGCGAATTTCGATGCGCACCTCGGGCGACCAGCCTGGCAGGCGCTCGAGGCTGTGCAACGCCAGCCGACTGGTATCCAGATTCGCGCTTGAGGGCAAATAAAGCCCCTCGTACGCCCGAACAATCCGCCATTCGCGCATCGCCGTGCGGACCTCCTGCCGCAGACGAAACGGCAAATGCTGTCGATCGCTCATCTGTCTTTGTTCCGCCTCGGTGATACCGACCAGCAGCTCATCCATGATGGCACCCGGCAATTGAGGAAACTCACTACGCAACCATCCAACGTGCGCCGCAACGTCGGGGCCGACAGGTGCTTCATCAAGGCTGAAACGAGCATCCACCAACGTCGTTTCTTGCTCACTGGCCGCCGTGGCGATGAGCGCACGCAGTCTGGCCGCCCGCACATCCAGGGCGATGATTCCATTGCCAAACGCTTCATCCAGCAGCGTCTTGACCTCCTGTTCCTGCAGTTGGGAGAGCATCGTTGCGGCCAGATCGTGGTAACCGGTCTGCCCGGATCTGACCTTGATGATCGATTCGCCCAGGTCTGGCGAAGATTGCCAGAGCACCTTGTCTTGCGCATCGAGCCACTGCACGGTGCGGTTCTTGGGCCATTTGCGATGACCCGTCAGCAGTTTCAGTTGAGTCTGCACATCGGCCTGACCATACACCTGCGGGTCACGGCTACTTATTCGCTCGATGAAAGTTTTAACCTCCTGGTCAGCGGTAAAACGCTTGATGGTTGCCACCAGCAACGCCGGCGGCCGCTCATGCTCGACATGTAGTTTGCGCAATACCGCGTCGTCAACACCGCTGACGATCCGGATCTGCTCCAGGGTTTGATCGGAAAACGAATCGACGCGATGTCCCAGGCGTCGCATCAGGGTGACGCCCTGCCAGGTCTGAGGGCGCTCAGCCTCATGCGCCCACGCACCAACGCCATTGTGTACAAGACGGGGGGCATAGGCGTCGCCCCGACGGGGATGCTGGATGCGGTACTGATCCGATCCAGGATCAGGCTCAATCACAAACTGCGTGCCATCGAGCGGCAGCACCTCCTGTCCGGAATGTCGATAAATGCCCTTTTCATCCAGCCGGACAGACTCATCAAGGGTAATCGACTGTGCGTAGCGCTGCAGATCCGCGTCCCATAACCGCGACCTGCCATCGCTCTTTTCTACGACCCTCATGCCCTCGATAAAGGGCGACGACTTGAGCGGCAACAGGGTGCCCACTACTTTGCCTCCTACCGCGAATGCACCCAACTGGATCAGACTTTCAGCCACGCCGATCAAATGCCCGGCAGCTTCGCTTCTCTGTCCCTCTGACCACTCGACAATCCCTTCGAACGTTTCATCAAGCAGTTGATAGGCGGTATAGGCCAGCATCAGCTCGCCAAGTAACGGTACAAAGAGCGTCGCCACAAAAGTGGCCGCTTCAAGAACGACCGCGGCGACCTTTTGAAAACTATCCCAACGCGCCCAACGAGTTTTTTCATCTTCATCGCCAGTGGGAACCGCCATCGCCCGAGCGTCATTGAGGATCTTGTTCAGTTTCTGGTGAAAGTCACGGGTCCAGAAGTCACCGCTGTTTCGCAGATAGGTCATCCGCAAATCAGGATTGATATTCGGCTCCTCACGCCACGCCGGCTTTTGTTCAAACGGCAAGGATGCATGCCATTGAATGCTTGAAAGCCGGTTATTGAGCTGGAAAAAGAAGGTGCCTCGCTGTTGATGAGGGACAAACCGGCTGAAAAAGCGCTGATACTCAGGCGAGCGTAATTGTGAGATCAGTTCTCTATGGAAGCTGGCCAGGGAGGGGTATTGTTTGACCGGATGTTCCGGATCATGGGGGACATAGGCGATGACTTGTTCAATCTGACGGCTGCTATCGAGGTCCGCCGCAATCAGAACAATGCCTGTCAGGGCCGTATCCATCATCCTCAACTCGTAACAGTGCATGGGTTGGCCCTGCAAAGTCAGTGCTTGATGCCCCGCAACCAGATTCAACAGCATCCGGTGAGTATCGTGATCGATGTCTTGTTTCATGAGCGCCAGAACACTGGCCGCACGCAACGCATCCTGTTGGCTGGCCTGTACTTTATGTTGTAACACCGCCCTTGCCACCGGGTTGGTGAACCCCATGAATGCCTTCAGGTAAGCTTGGTATCGAGCCCCGATATCCAGTTCACGACACAGCGCTGCAAAGGCCTCGACAGACAGTTTATGTTTGATCGGCACGACGTCGAATTGCCCGGAAGCGGAAGGCTTCGTAATGAAGTCGCTCGCCCTGTCGAAATAACCCGCTCGGGTTTCTTTAACTTCGAAGTTATGCAGCGAGGCCTCAAGCAGTGACAGCGTCCGCACATCAAACCCGACGACAATGCCCTTGGGGCAGTAAAGCCGCAGGTAGGTCGCTTTGACATCCAGGGTAATGCCGTATTTATCTTTCAGCGCAGTGATTAAAAGCTGTTCTGCGAACGTTTCGACTTCCTGAATTTTGTTCAGGGTTTTATCAGTTTCGTTTTGTGATACCCAACTGTCCTCAAACGCCCTTTTCATCTCACCACGTAATTGCGCCGACGCCATGTCATACCAGGGCATGGCAGGTCCAACATTCTGTTTTAAAGCGGTGCGATTTTCTGCACGGGTGCTCAATAGCCAGTCTGGAATAGACTTGGCAATAAAAGGTATGTGCGGACTCTGAGTCATAGACTCAGGAAGTGAACGCTGCGTAGATTCAGCAGCCGTTAGAGCATCAAACATAATGACGAGTCATCCATGACTTATTAGAGGTATGAGACTACCCGAATTTCTTTATTCGATTTTCCTCCCTCTATTTCAAGGTATTAACCAAAAAACCCATAATCCCCGTTACCCGGTCTCCCCGGTCGACACGCGACAAAACTGAACGCCCTCCGGGCCTGAGCCTATCCTGCTAATCGACACATTCTCTCGATGAATCGGGGGGGGTTATGAAAAAAAAGCCTGAATGACGCTATTTGCGTGTTATCTGCCGCTTTCTCCCTTGCTCTGTGAGCGTGTCTCTACGATTCTTCAAGAACAACGACAACACCCGAGAAGCCGTCATGAAAACCGTCGCCCAGTTGCTCAAGTTAAAGGCCCAACAGAATCAGGCAGTCCACACCATTGCGCCTCATCAAATGGTGCTGGAAGCGCTGATGGTGATGGCCGCCAAAAACGTCGGCGCGTTACCGGTCCTCAAAGACGGAAAGGTCGTCGGCATCATCAGTGAGCGGGACTATGCGCGCAAACTGGTGCTCAAGGGGCGCTCCTCCGTCGGCACACCGGTCAGCGACATCATGGTGTCGCCGGTGATCACCGTGGACACCCATCAAACCGTCGAAACCTGCATGGGCATCATGTCCGACAAACGCCTGCGGCATTTGCCGGTGGTGGAGGACGGTGAGCTGATGGGCTTGCTGTCGATCGGCGACCTGGTCAAGGAAGCCATTGCCGAACAGGCTGAACTGATTCGGCAGCTGGAGCAGTACATTCGCGGCGAGTGATTGCACACTGTGCGAGGGGGCTTTTGTGGCGAGGGGGCTTGCCCC
>NZ_JBFTML010000104.1:0-7762 GCF_056396925.1 Pseudomonas sp. 05N433
CGGCTGCGCAGCAGTCGTAAATCCTGAGCCCACGGTACGACTGAAACACCGCGTTGTATGGTTTTGCGACTGCTGCGCAGCCGAACGCAGCCTTCGGCAGCTGCTACAGGGACGCAGGTGGTCAAGGACATCACAGTTGGGTCAGCTGGCGGTACAACTGCGGCAAGCGCAGGGGCAGTTGTTCGGGCTGGCGGATCAAGGTGTAGCCATTGGCGCCGAACATGTACGGCAGGTAATCCCCGGCCTCGCGATCGATCGTGATACAGAACGGCGTCAGCCCCTGACGCCGTGCCTCAAGCACCGCCTCGCGAGTATCTTCAACACCGTAGCGCCCTTCATACAGATCCAGATCATTCGGTTTGCCATCCGTCAGCAGCAGCAACAGTTTGCTGCGCCGCTTGCTCGTGCCCAATAGTTGCGTGGCCTGGCGAATGGCAGCCCCCATGCGTGTGTAATACCCCGGTTTGAGACCTTGAATACGACCTCGGGTGGTGTCGTCATAACGCTGGATGAACGACTTGAGTTCCTGCATGCGCACTTGCTGACGACGCAACGAGGAAAACCCGTACAGGGCGAAATCATCACCCAGCACCGACAAGGTTTCGCCGAACAGCAGCAGGCTGTCGCGGATCACGTCGATGACACGATGCTGATCGTTCAGGTGGGCGTCAGTGGACATCGACACGTCGGCCAGCAACAGGCACGCCAGGTCGCGGCGAGTCTGCCGCTGCTCCATGAACAAACCGCGTTCGGCGCACTGGCCATGCTCGCGATCAACGTGAAAATCCAGCCAGGCCTGCATGTCCAGCTCTGATCCCTGAGGTTGTTGGCGTAACCATTGACGATCATTGCGCAGGTGCTCGAACTGACGCCGCAAACGGTGCGCCGRGGCCTTCAGGCGTAGCGGCAGCGGCTGCGCCTCACAGTCGCGGGGCACCAGCATTTGCAGGTTGACGAAGCTGTCCTGCATCCGTTGTTTGCGATAGTCCCACTCCGGCAACTTGATGCCCTCGCCGAGGGGAATATCGTCGACATCGGCCGGTGGTAAATCCAGATGCAGCTTGAGACCGCCACCCTTGCGCAGGCGTGTGCGCGACAGCGTCAACTCATCCAGGTCGTCGGCGACTCGGGCAGCGTCCGGGTCTTCGCTGTCATCCGACCAGCGATCCAGGTCCACGTGCTCGGTCCAGCTGAACAGGTTCTCCAGACGCACCACCAGCAACCCGCCTTCACGGGTGCTTTCATCGATCCGCGTCGCGCGCTTACGCCCGCCTTTCTGCTCGCCGGGTGGCGTGGTCAAAGACTCTTCGGACTCATCGCCCAGATCGGCAGCCTGGGGACTAGCGAGATTTTGCGGCGGGTACAACCACAGCGGCAACGGCCACGCGGCCCGTTCGCTACGGGGGAAGTGCTCGACACTGCCGGGCTCGCGCAACGCCTGGCATAACGCCCGTTCCAGTGCCGCTTCGCTGCCGTTCAACGAGGCCGGATCGGGGCGCAATTGCAGATGGGCATCGACCAGTCGTTGGTAACGAACACGCAGCGCGGGATAGCGTCGCAGCAGCTGTTGCGTCCAGCGTTGATTGTCCCGGCCCCAGTGGCGCATCTGCCCGGCCTGTGCCGCCAGCAACGCGAGCCAGCGATAGAGTTCCTCATTCAGTGCCACTTCGGGAAACACCGCCAGGCTCGATGGCAGCCGTAAATTACGCTCGTCACACCACGCCAGCGGCACTTGTTTGCAGGTGCCGGCGATTTGCTGCAACACGTTGCGTCGCAGCAGCAGATCGCGGTCGCTGGCCGCTTCCACACCGACGCCATTGGCACCGCCCATGGCGCGGAACAACAGCGCCAGCGGGCGTTGCTGGCTGGCCAGTTCAACCCGTGCTTCGGGGAAATCAGGGCTGGCGCGCCGGGTGATGAAACGATGCCAGACACTGCCTACCCACTCTTCCAGTTCGACGGTAAACGCCATGATGCTTGCCCTTGCTGGAACCAAAAAACGGCCCGCTGTATCAGCCGGGCCGACCTTTTCCTAGCCATTGCACCCGATCATGAAGGTACAACCGCCGCCGGAGCGCGCAAGGCTGCGCGGCCACGTTGCTTGAAGCTGAACAGGTAACAGAGCAGCCCGGCGAAGAAGCCGATACCAGCACCCAGACGCGCCCAGAACAGCACTTGCAGATGTTCGACCGTGGCCATGAATGGCAACGCGATCCCATCGGCCTGCCAGCGTTGCAGGTAAACCTGTACGACACCGGCCGCGGTGAGGAACAGCGTGATCATCACCATCGACAGGGTCATTAACCAGAAGCCCCAGACTTCGAGGGTCTGTGAACGCTCGTCACCCGCTTCACCCAGCCCGCGCAGGCGTGGCATGGCGTAGCTGATCAAGGTCATCACGATCATCGCGTAAGCACCGTAGAAAGCCAGGTGACCGTGCGCTGCCGTCAATTGCGAACCGTGGGTGTAGAAGTTGACCGGCGCCAGGGTATGCAGAAAGCCCCAGACACCCGCACCGAAGAACGCCGTGACCGTGGTGCCCTTGGCCCACAGCGTGGCGGCACGGTTCGGGTGTTGCCGCCGACGGTTCTTCACCATGCTGAAGGCAAAGATCACCATGGCCAGGAACGGCAGCGGTTCGAATGCGGAGAAGATCGAGCCGACCCACAGCCAGACCTCGGGCGCACCGATCCAGAAGAAGTGGTGACCGGTGCCGATGATCCCGGTAATCAGGGCCATGGCGATGATCACGTAGAGCCATTTCTCCACGACTTCCCGGTCGACACCGGTGATCTTGATCAGCACGAAGGCGAGCATCGAGCCCATGATCAGCTCCCACACGCCTTCCACCCAAAGATGCACCACCCACCACCAGTAGAACTTGTCGCGGGCCAGGTTACCGGGGTTGTAGAAGGAGAACAGGAAGAACACCGCAAGGCCGATCAACCCGGTCATCATCACCATGCTGACGGTGGTCTTGCGACCTTTGAGCAAGGTCATGCCGATGTTGTAGAGAAAGCCCAGGCACACCACCACAATGCCCATCTTGGTGATGGTCGGTTGCTCCAGGAACTCCCGGCCCATGGTCGGCAGCAGCTCGTTATGCGTCAGTTTGGCCAGGCCCGCATAAGGCACCAGCAGATAGCCGAGAATCGTCAACACACCAGCAGCGGCGAATACCCAGAACAGAATGATCGCCAGCTTCGGGCTGTGCAGTTCGCGGTCGGCCTCTTCCGGAATCAGGTAATAGGCGGCGCCCATGAAGCCGAACAGCAACCAGACGATCAGCAGATTGGTGTGCACCATCCGCGCCACGTTGAAGGGAATGATCGGGAACAGAAAGTCTCCGATCACGTATTGCACCCCCATGATCAAACCGAACAGCACCTGACCGAGAAACAGCATCAGGGCAAACACGAAGTACGGTTTGGCCACGGCTTGCGAGGCGAATTTCAGATGCGGATTAGCGATGCTCATCTCTTAGCCCTCCTTGTTTGGCGGCCAGCCATTGGTGTTGATGTTCGAGCTCCATTTGAGGAACTCGGCGATGTCATCCACCTCTTGCTCGCTCAACTTGAACTGCGGCATCGCTCGTCGGCCCGGTACGCCCAGCGGCTGCATTTTCATCCAGGCATGTAGAAAAGGTTTAAAGCCCTCCTCCCCGCCGCGCCGCTGGAATACGTTGCCCAGCTCTGGCGCAAAGTAGGCGCCCTCGCCCAGCAACGTGTGGCAGCCGACGCAGTTGTTTTGCTCCCAGACCGTCTTGCCGCGAATCACTGATTCGGTTAACTGCGCTTCGTTGCTGCGCACTGGAAAGGTCTGTTCCGTGTGATAGGTCAAGGCCAGGAATATCAGGAAGAAAAAGACGCTTCCCCCGAAGTAGATATTCCTGGCCATGCCTTTGGTGAAGGTCTCTGACATGGTCGCTTCCTCTTTGCTTGGCGTGCCCATGATAGAAAGCGAGGGGGTAAAACCTGCTTGATGGCGATCAAGAAAGGCAGATGGTTTTGGTCGGGTATCAGGGCCAACCTGTAGCAGCTGCCGAAGGCTGCGTTCGGCTGCGAAGCAGTCGCAAAGTCAGACGCCGCGGTGTTTCAGGATGATTGAGGAGGCAGGGTTTACGACTGCTGCGCAGCCGAACGCAGCCTTCGGCAGCTGCTACAGGGTTCGCATAACGACTTAGCGGAACGACGCCAGCGTCAGCCCCACTACTGCCGCCAACACCAGCGCCCAGCTCACCATCAACCGGCGCCACAATCGCGGCGCATGGCGCATCTCCATGAAGCCATCGGTGATCAGCCAGGCCTTGCCAACCGCCACCAGCAAAATGGCAATGGACAACAGCCACGTCGCGCCGACTTGTGACAACACAACGGTGCACACGCTTAATGTGGCCAACGCTGCCCAGCAGACGAGCAACAACCTGGAAGCCGACATCAGAACCTCCGTCAATTCAGCACGTACACCAGCGGAAACAGCACGACCCAGATCAGATCGACCATGTGCCAATACAGCACGCCCGATTCAAACCCGCTGCGGTTGGCGGCGTTGTACAGGCCTCGACGGCAGCGCTCGGCCAGCCATCCGAGAATGACCATGCCGAGCAATACATGGAGAAAATGAAAACCGGTGAGGATCCAGTAGAGGGTGAAAAACGTGTTGTGCTCCATGCCCAGCCCTGAGGCCAGCAAGTGCCGGTATTCGGTAAGTTTCAACACCACGTAGACGCTGCCGGCAAGCAACGCGGCCAGCAGAAGTACGGCGCCGTGGCGGGACCGGGAGCGCCTGACCTGCTCCTGAGCCAGCGCGGCGAACAGCCCGGCGGTGAGCAGGCTCAGGGTCATCGCCAGGCCGGTAGAGGTGTTGAGCAATTGACGGCTTTCACCAAACAACTGCGGCTTGAGTGCCTGGGTCRCGGCGAACGCCAGAATCAGGATGGCGAACACCGACAACTCGGCCAAAATGAAAAACCACATCGCCAGATCGCCCGGCAGGTGGCCACGCGCAGCGCCCCTGGACTCAGCCGAAGTGGACATCAACCACGCCCATCAGCGCCGCAACCGTCAGCGGATCATCGCTCAGCGGCTCGGCCAGGCAGGCCATGCACGCTTCACGCGGGCTCATGCCGGAGCGGATCATTCGCGCGGTAAAAATCAACAGCCGTGTCGAGGCGACTTCCTCAAGATCATGTTGATCCAGCCTTCGCAGGGCCTGCCCCAACCTGACCACTTGCGCCGCCAGGGCGCTGTCCACCTGAGCCTCCCTGGCGACGATGCGCTCTTCATCGGCCACCGGTGGATAGCCGAAACGCATCGCCACGAAACGTTGTCGGGTGCTGGGTTTCATGCCTTTGAGCAGGTTCTGGTAGCCGGGGTTGTACGACACGACCAGCATGAATGAGGACGGCGCCTGCAACACTTCGCCGGTGCGCTCCAGGAACAACTCGCGACGATCATCGGCCAGTGGGTGCAGTACGACCACCGTGTCCTGCCGCGCCTCGACCACTTCGTCCAGATAACAAATACCGCCTTCACGCACTGCGCGGGTCAGCGGCCCGTCCTGCCACCAGGTGCCTTGGGCGCCAATCAGATGACGGCCAATCAGGTCGGCGGCACTCAGGTCGTCATGGCAAGCCACGGTGTACAGCGGTAGCTTCAGCCGATGGGCCATGTGCTGGACGAAACGGGTCTTGCCGCACCCCGTCGGGCCTTTGATCAGCACCGGCATGCCGTGTCGCCAGGCTTGCTCGAACAGCGCCTCCTCATTATTGAGCGGTTGATAGAAGGGTTCGCAAGACTGGATTCGGTCCATGGGCTGTCTGTTCCAAAAGCGGATTCAAGCCACACGCTACGGGCGCCTGCGACAACCTGGCAAGTGACATGGCCGGCAAACTTGATCGCGGTCAAGCAAGCATTGGCCTGCTCGGGCATAGCCTTGCACGGCACTAAGAACCTGCGTTCTGCGCTGCCGTTCCAGCACATCGCAAAGGTCTTGCCTGAGGAGAAATGGAATGCTGATCAGCAATAGAAAAACGTTTGCTCTGACTGTCGCCACATTGTGGTCGGCGCTGGCCCTTGCGGTGACTCATGCGGCCCGGGCCGAGGAACCCGCCACTGCTGCGGCCAGCCCGCTGATGGTCAAAACCGCCGGAGCGCCCGACATGAGTCAGGCCGAGTTCGACGCGTCCAAGGAAATCTATTTCCAGCGCTGCGCCGGCTGCCACGGCGTGCTGCGCAAAGGCGCCACGGGTAAACCACTGACGCCGGACATCACCCAGTCTCGCGGCCAACCGTATCTGGAGGCGTTGATTACCTTCGGTTCACCAGCGGGCATGCCGAACTGGGGAACATCCAATGCGCTGACCAAGGATCAGATCACGGCCATGGCCAAGTTCATCCAGCACACACCGCCCACGCCACCGGAATGGGGCATGGCCGAGACGCTGAAAACCTGGAAAGTGCTGGTCAAGCCCGAGGATCGTCCGAAGAAGCAACTGAGCAAACTCAATCTGCCCAACCTGTTTTCGGTGACGTTGCGCGATGACGGCAAGATTGCCCTGATCGACGGTGACAGCAAGAAAATCGTCAAGCTGATCGAGACCGGTTACGCGGTGCACATCTCGCGCATTTCTGCCTCCGGTCGCTACCTGCTGGTGATTGGTCGAGACGCCCGGATCGACATGATCGACCTGTGGCCGGTGGAGCCGACCAAGGTCGCCGAAGTCAAAGTGGGCATCGAGGCGCGCTCGGTGGAGACTTCCAAGTTCAAGGGTTACGAAGACAAATACACGGTCGCCGGCTCCTATTGGCCACCACAATTCACCATCATGGATGGCGAAACCCTGGAGCCAAAACAGATCGTCTCGACCCGCGGCATGACTGTCGACAAGCAGGAATATCACCCGGAACCCCGGGTCGCGGCGATCATCGCCTCCCACGAATGGCCGGAGTTCATCGTCAACGTCAAGGAAACCGGCAAGGTCATGCTGGTCAATTACCAGGACATCAAAAACCTCACCATCACCTACATCGATGCCGCCCCTTTCCTGCATGACGGCGGTTGGGACAGCACCCATCGCTACTTCATGACCGCCGCCAACAACTCCAACAAAGTCGCCGTGATCGACTCCAAGGATCGCAAGTTGGCCGCCCTGGTGGACGTCGGCAAAACCCCTCACCCGGGTCGTGGCGCCAACTTTGATCATCCTGTCTACGGCCCGGTCTGGGCCACCAGCCACCTGGGAGACGACGGTATCTCGCTGATCGGTACCGACCCGGCCAAACACCCGCAATACGCCTGGAAACAGGTCGCCTCGCTCAAGGGCCAGGGCGGCGGTTCGTTGTTCATCAAAACCCACCCCAACTCGCGCCACCTGTATGTCGACACCACCCTCAACCCGGACGCCAAGCTGAGCCAGTCGGTGGCGGTGTTCAACCTCGACAAACTCGACGCCGGCTACACCGTGCTGCCCATCRCCGAGTACGCCGGCATCAAGCAAGGCGCCATGCGGGTCGTGCAGCCGGAATACAACAAGGCTGGCGACGAGGTCTGGTTCTCCGTGTGGAGCGGCCAGTCGGACGAATCGGCGCTGGTGGTAATCGACGACAAAACCCTGAAGCTCAAAACAGTCATCAAGGACAAACGACTGATCACGCCCACGGGAAAATTCAACGTCTACAACACCCAACACGACATTTATTGAGCTCCATCAATGAAAGGAATCCTCATGAAAAATACCCTGCTTTCACTGATCGCCCTGACC
>NZ_JBFTML010000105.1:0-7395 GCF_056396925.1 Pseudomonas sp. 05N433
AACTTCACCTCGGCGTATGGCGCCGATGGCGCCGGCACGCTGACCTATGCGCTGGGCGTGGTGGCGGGTGCCTCCGGGCTGACCGACACGGCCACCGGTGAGGCRGTCAACCTGTCGCTCAACGGCRGCGTGGTGGAAGGCCGCACAGCCACTACCCACCTGCTGGTGTTCACCGTCAGCGTGGCCGCCAACGGTGACGTCACCCTCGACCAGCAACGGGCCGTGGTGCATCCCGATCCAACCAATCCGAATGATTCGACGAGTCTGTCCTCGGACAATCTGGTAACCCTGACGGCGACCAAAACCGATGGAGACGGCGACAGCGCCCATGCCACGCTCAACATCGGCCAGAACCTGGTGTTCCAGGACGACGGCCCTGCACTTGCCTTCGGCAACCTGATCGGCACCGGTAGCATCCTTCCACAACAAGGGTACTGGGATCACTCGGCCGGAGCCGACGGACTGGGGGCAACCGGTCTGGATATTTCGTTGGTGAATAACCAATTCACCCTCGTCCGGCCAGACAACACGACCACCACCGGCACCGGCACGCTCACCGAGCAGTCGCCTTCACCGGACGTCAATGGCGCCTACCATTTCGCCGGCACGTTGACCGGTGATTTCGACAACAATGCCGCCACCGCGAATACCTCCGTCGACTACACGCTGACCGCCTATAGCAATGGCACCTATACACTGGACCTGGTGCAAGGCTTCAGTTCGCAGATTGTGCTGAGCAGTGCCGACGGCTCGCTCAGTGCCGGTGGCCCGGATCCAGTGCGCACATTGTTGATCCCACCGCAGAATCCGCCGACCATTCCTTCGCCATCCGAGGAGATTGTGTTCTTTTCCGCCAAGGCGACGGCGTCGACTTCGGACATCCTGACCGGCATCGGGGTCGGGAAACCCGACCCCACCGAAGCCCAGCTACAGACCACCCCCCTGCCCTCGTACATCGATCCGGCTGCCATGAACGTCAGCACGTCCGGCATCGGCGTCGGCAATAACATTCTCCAGGGAGACAACCTGGTGGCCATCAGCGCTGCCGATGAAAGTTTCGTGATCAATCCGGAGACCCTGCTGGCGGGCATGAAGATCTTCATCGACAACTCCGTGGGAGGTTACAACACGGCAACCGAAGACCTGTACTACAGGGCCTACTATGAGGATGGCACGTTCTCGGCCCTCACCGAGGTGAACACCGTGACGCCGGAGGCCGGTGGACAGGTGTCCTTCCTCGTTCAGCAACAAGGCACGAAGTTGATTGATGCGGTTCAGCTCACGATGGGCCGAGGCGATGTCAAGATCCCGGTGATCCAGTTCATTCAGCCGACCGAAAGCCTGGCCAGCGATATCAAGCTGGCGTTCAACGCGACGCTGACGGACAAGGATGGGGACTCGGCGACGAGTGGTTTCGACGCCAACCTGTTCGCCAACGACTTGGGCGCCACCTTCGACTTCACGCTGGTGGGCACAAGCGGTGAGCGGGATGCCTTCAACGTCGATTTGTCACTCACCCAGAACAAGTACCAGATCACCGGCTTCGATGCGAGCGCAGGGCTGCGCGACACGCTGGTGCTCAACGGCGACCAGAGCGCCGTTGTGCAGTCGATCGACAACAGCGGTGCAAATAGCATCGTGACGATTGCCGAAACGGGCGGACAAATCACGACCATCACCTTGGTCGGGGTTGATGTTCTGAATACCGACATTGTCCATGGCAGCGCCTGAGGCAGCGCGTGTGTGAAAGGATGCGAGGGTGACGAAAGTCACCCTCGCATTGTTTTTGCAGTTCCAAAATGAGATCGGCACGGATCGCATTCGCTGTGGATCCTGGAGCACCACAAGGCTTAAACACAGCGGGTAAATACGCGCCTACGCGGCAGACGACCGGCGAGGACGGCTAGGCCGAAACTCCTATCCCGCATGGGAGTATCGGCCAATGTTCAATCTCCAGCGCTTAGTCATAGTGGTAGAGGTCAATGGTCAGGCCTCGATGACCGTAATTGCTCAGGAGAACGTCATGACTATTCGCGAGCAAAACTCATCGCTAACGAGCGATCCGACCTCCCTCAACTTAATGTCGATTACAGCCAACGCCCTGAGCGTGACGCCCGGCGCAAACGTTACGCTGGACGAAACGGCCGGGCTACAGAACCTCACCGCCACGCCAAGCCCCGCGGGAGACGCTGACGACAACGACATTCTGGTGGCCTCCCTGCCCTCGGCCTTCTCTACCCGTTTGACCGCACTGGGTGCAGGTACCGCAACGGGTGCGGCCTTGAGTGGCTATACCGGTGCCGTGGGCGACACCGGCAGCAATGCATTCACCCTCACCGACCCGTCCGGCGTTACCGATATCCGCTTCGTCGACAGTGCTGGCGCACCGCTCAATGGCCTGGATAGCGGACTGGATACCCTCGATGGCACCAGCATCCTTCTCTATACGGATACGAGCAACAATAACATCGTGGTGGGCCGCGCCGGGGGCCCAGCTGGCGCGATCGTGTTCGCTGGCTATATCGATGAAACCGGATCGCCGGTCTCGGGTGGCAAGATCTGGACAGTGGAGTACCAACCGCTCAAGCATCCAGATATGACGAACCCCGATGATTCGGTCAATTTGCTGAATAAGGTGTTCATCGGAGTCACTCAGGACCTGGGATTCAGTTTGACCGGTGCGCCATCCGGTCAGAACCTCTTCCTGATGTTCACGAAAGCGAATCCGACCGTTGTCGATGATGGTGGTGTCATGCGGATCACCGATCCCTCCATCATTGCCACCGGCAAGGACCCCGCAGACCAGTCAAGTGGCGCCAACATAAATACCGGCGACACGATCAATACCAGCCAGGGTGGTGGGCCAACCACCATCGGCACCAACAACCAGATGATTACGGAACAGGAAGGCATCCGCTTTTCGTTCGTCACCGGTGCCCGACAGGATGTGACCGTTCCCAACCTTAGTCAGACCGAAGCTGATGTTGAATCCAACATCGACTTTACCGGCGTTTTCAATTCGAAGTCGGCCAGTTTCGACGTTGTGCAGTTGCAAAGTGGCAAGAGCGCTGTGGTAAAAGTCAGCGCATTCAGCACCGCTGCTGAACCTGGCGCGAACTTCATCAACGGATATGCGAATGATGCGCCAGTGGCCATCACCAATGTTCGCGTCTTGAACCTCAGCACCGGGCAAGTGATCGAGAATTCAGACGGTTCGGTGAATGATCCGGCCATTACCATCAGCATTGCGGGTGGGGTTGCAACCATCAGCGGCGTTCTGGCCGGCTACCAGATTGAATACACCACAGCCTCGGATCACAACCGCGTGCTCGTCGAGAACGGTGCAGCCATCGACGCCAAGGGCAATAACCACGCCGATTTTGATATCGATGGCTTCCATCTGCGCCAAGCCTCTACTTCGACCGCCGAAATCGGCTCCAAGATGATCTTCGAAGACGACGGGCCAAGTATCAGCGCCACTGGCACGGAGCCAACACTGACGGTTGACGAAACGGTACTGACCACCGACGCCACCCAGAACTTCRCCGCCAACTTCAGCTCGGCATTTGGCGCTGATGGCGCGGGCACATTGACCTACGCACTGGGTGTGGTGGCGGGCGGCTCCGGGCTGACCGACACGGCGACCGGTGAGGCCGTCAACCTGTCGCTCAACGGCAGCGTAGTGGAAGGTCGAACGGCCACCACCAACCTGCTGGTGTTCACGGTCAGCGTCGCTGCCAACGGTGACGTCACCCTCGACCAGCAACGGGCCGTGGTGCATCCCGATGCCACCAACCCCGATGACTCGACAAGCCTGACCTCGGACAACCTGGTGACCCTGACGGCCACCATCACCGACAAGGACGGCGATAGCACCCATGCCACCCTCAACATCGGGCAGAACCTGGTATTCAAGGATGACGGACCAAGCATCAGCACCACCGGCACCGAGCCAACACTGACGGTGGACGAAACGGTACTGACCACCGACGCCACCCAGAGCTTCGCGGCTAACTTCACCTCGGCGTTTGGCGCCGACGGTGCGGGTACGCTGACCTATGCGTTGGGTGTGGTAGCCGGTGCCTCCGGGCTGACCGATACGGCCACCGGTGAGGCAGTCAACCTGTCACTCAACGGCACCGTGGTCGAAGGACGCACGGCCATCACCAACCTGCTGGTGTTCACCGTCAGTGTGGCCGCCAACGGTGACGTCACTCTCGACCAGCAACGGGCCATAGTGCATCCAGACCCAACCAATCCGGATGACTCGAAGACGCTGACCTCGGACAATCTGGTGACCCTGACCGCCACCATCACCGACAAAGATGGCGACAGTGCCCATGCCACCCTCAATATCGGGCAAAACCTGGCGTTCAAGGACGACGGGCCAAGCATCAGCACCACCGGCACGGAGCCAACCCTGACAGTCGACGAAACGGTACTGACCACCGACGCCACCCAGAGCTTCGCCGCTAACTTCAGCTCGGCATTTGGCGCTGACGGTGCGGGCACCCTGACCTATGCACTGGGCGTGGTCGCAGGCGGTTCCGGGCTGACCGATACCGCCACCGGTGAAGCGGTCAACCTGTCGCTCAACGGCACCGTGGTCGAAGGCCGCACCGCCATCACCAACCTGCTGGTGTTCACTGTCAGTGTGGCCGCCAACGGTGACGTCACTCTCGACCAGCAACGGGCCGTAGTACATCCAGACCCAACCAATCCGGACGATTCGACCAGTCTGACCTCGGACAACCTGGTGACGCTGACCGCCACCATCACCGACAAGGACGGCGACAGTGCCCATGCCACGCTGAACATCGGGCAGAACCTGGTGTTCAAGGACGACGGACCGAGCATCAGCAGCACTGGCACGGAGCCAACCCTGACGGTCGATGAAACGGTACTGACCACCGACGCCACCCAGAGCTTCGCGGCTAACTTCAGCTCGGCATTTGGCGCTGACGGTGCGGGCACGCTGACTTATGCGCTGGGCGTGGTAGCCGGTGCCTCCGGACTGACCGATACGGCCACCGGTGAGGCCGTCAACCTGTCGCTCAACGGCACCGTGGTCGAAGGCCGCACCGCCACCACCAACCTGCTGGTGTTCACCGTCAGTGTCGCCGCCAACGGTGACGTCACTCTCGACCAGCAACGGGCCGTAGTACATCCAGACCCAACCAATCCGGACGATTCGACCAGTCTGACCTCGGACAACCTGGTGACGCTGACGGCCACCATCACCGACAAGGACGGCGACAGTGCCCATGCCACGCTGAACATCGGGCAGAACCTGGTGTTCAAGGACGACGGACCGAGCATCAGCACCACTGGCACGGAGCCGACGCTGACGGTCGATGAAACGGTACTGACCACCGACGCCACCCAGAGCTTCGCGGCTAACTTCAGCTCGGCGTTTGGCGCTGATGGTGCGGGTACGCTGACCTATGCGTTGGGCGTGACTGCCGGCCCGTCGGGACTGACGGATACAGCCACCGGTGAAGCGGTGAACCTGTCACTCAACGGCACCGTAGTCGAAGGCCGCACGGCCACCACTAACCTGCTGGTGTTCACCGTCAGCGTGGCGGCTAATGGCGACGTCACCCTCGACCAGCAACGGGCGGTGGTGCATCCCGATCCGACGAATCCGGATGATTCGACGAGCCTGACCTCGGACAATCTGGTGACCCTGACCGCAACCATCACCGACAAGGATGGCGACAGCGCTCATACGACCCTGAATATTGGACAGAACCTGGTGTTCAAGGACGACGGACCGAGCATCAGCACCACTGGCACGGAGCCAACCCTGACGGTTGACGAAACGGTACTGACCACCGACGCCACCCAGAGCTTTGCAGCGAACTTCAGCTCGGCGTTTGGCGCCGACGGTGCGGGTACGCTGACCTATGCGTTGGGCGTAACTGCCGGCCCGTCGGGACTGACGGATACAGCCACCGGTGAGGCGGTCAACCTGTCACTCAACGGCACCGTGGTCGAAGGCCGCACGGCCACCACCAACCTGCTGGTGTTCACTGTCAGTGTCGCCGCCAACGGCGACGTCACCCTCGACCAGCAACGGGCGGTGGTGCATCCCGATCCAACCAATCCGGATGATTCGACGAGTCTGACCTCGGACAACCTGGTGACCCTGACGGCCACCATCACCGACAAGGATGGCGACAGCGCCCATGCCACGCTGAATATTGGACAGAACCTGGTGTTCAAGGATGACGGACCGAGCATCAGCACCACCGGCACGGAGCCGACGCTGACGGTCGATGAAACGGTGCTGGCCACCAACGACACCCAGAGCTTTACCGCCAACTTCAGCTCGGCGTTTGGCGCTGACGGTGCGGGTACGTTGACCTATGCACTGGGCGTGGTCGCGGGCGGTTCCGGGCTGACCGATACCGCTACCGGCCAAGCGGTGAATTTGTCGCTTAACGGTACAGTCGTGGAAGGCCGCACGGCGATTAGCAACGATCTGGTATTCACCGTCAGCGTCGCCGCCAATGGTGACGTTACCCTCGATCAGATCCGCGCCGTGGTACATCCCGACCCAACCAATCCGGATGATTCGAAGACGTTGACCTCGGACAATCTGGTAACCCTGACCGCCACCATCACCGACAAGGACGGYGACAGYGCYCATGCCACSCTSAACATCGGCCAGAACCTGGTGTTCAAGGATGACGGACCGAGCATCAGCACCACCGGCACGGAGCCAGTCCTGACGGTCGATGAAACGGTGCTGGCCACCAACGACACCCAGAGCTTTACCGCCAACTTCAGTTCGGCATTTGGCGCCGATGGGGCCGGCACGCTGACCTATGCACTGGGTGTGGTAGCGGGCGGCTCCGGGCTGACCGATACGGCCACCGGTGAAGCGGTCAACCTGTCGCTCAACGGCAGCGTGGTCGAAGGCCGCACGGCCATCACCAACCTGCTGGTGTTCACCGTCAGTGTGGCCGCCAACGGTGACGTCACTCTCGACCAGCAACGGGCCATAGTGCATCCAGACCCAACCAATCCGGATGATTCGAAGACGCTGACCGCGGACAATCTGGTGACCCTGACCGCCACCATCACCGACAAAGATGGCGACAGTGCCCATGCAACACTGAACATCGGCCAGAACCTGGTGTTCAAGGACGACGGGCCAAGCATCAGCACCACCGGCACGGAGCCAACCCTGACGGTTGACGAAACGGTACTGACCACCGACGCCACCCAGAGCTTTGCGGCCAACTTCACCTCGGCGTATGGCGCCGATGGCGCCGGCACGCTGACCTATGCGCTGGGCGTGGTGGCGGGTGCCTCCGGGCTGACCGACACGGCCACCGGTGAGGCGGTCAACCTGTCGCTCAACGGCAGCGTGGTGGAAGGCCGCACAGC
>NZ_JBFTML010000106.1:0-7269 GCF_056396925.1 Pseudomonas sp. 05N433
AAACAATGGAGTCCAGCAGGCAATATACCGTGCAAGATAACTTCGCATTGGTTTTCTTCAGGCAATCAATCCTCAAGCGAAACGATGAATTGTTCGGCAGTGAGATTTATGCCAAGGCGACCAAACAACAGACACCTCTGAACAAGGGGTATCAGCCATTGCATCCCGATCACCCACTGGCGATTTATCGTGAAGTACTGATGCGGATCCAATTAAATGCCCTTTCACAGATCGAGGCCACGTCGTCCCCATCCGTACAGACACCCAATAAATTATTCGTGACCATGAACCAATCCGCGTTATTGGATAAAGCGTTCATCCGAGAACTGAACGACGCTCAAACGACACTCAAGAAGCATGAACAACAGCTAATCCCCAGCATTAATGGCAGTTCGCTCCTTTCGTTCAATCTCAAAGAAAAAAGAACCATTATCAATCATATTCATTTATTGAAGGACAACGGGATCGAGATCGCTTTCGATGGCTATGACTTAAGCGATGACAGCGCTGAAAAACTGATCAGCCCGAAGCTGTTCGATTACATAAAAGTGGACCTGACCCGGTCCAATTTCGACATCATGGTCGATAACAGTCAGGACTTTTTCAACAGGTCTTACGACTGCCTGAGCAGCATGATCCATGACAGCAAAATCAGATTCATTGCGGACCGGGTCGAGCACAAAGCACTGCACACACTGGCCCGCAGCATGCCTTTCGATTTTTTCCAGGGGCGGTACTACTCGCCTACCGAGGTTATTTAAGCTTAAAAAATTTCACCAAACTAGGAAGGAGCCTTATTGTGAATACGCCAAACAACAGCTTTCTAATTTTCACCCGAGATCAACTGGCACGACAAGCTATAGAATCGCTTCTCGCACAACGCCTGCATCTATCTTTTGAAATCGAATCTGGCAAACTCAGCAGCGAACGCATCCGAAAGAGTCGATTCACGCACATCCTGCTCGACCAGGCCGATATCTCGCTGAGCGATGTCAGCTTTATCCGCAAAAATCAAAAAGATGCGGAAATCATACTCATAACTCCCAACTCGGAGCATTCAGAACTTCATCACTTCTCGCACTTCGGGGTTGATGGATTTCTCAAGAAACCGGTGGCAGACGAAGAGTTCATCTCTGCAGTCAGCCGGGTTAAAGAGTCGCAGGGGAACCCCGACATCTGGTGGTTTAATGCCGACGACAGAACATTAATCAAGGAAGATATAACCATCCCATTGACCGGCACCGAATCGTTAATGCTCACCCAACTGGTCATCAGTGATCGACGGGTACTCAGCAAGAACGATCTTATTCTACGCATCGATAAAGACCCGGAGAATTACAGCGGCCTTGAAATGTGCTTGAGCCGACTGCAGAAAAAATTCAAGACTGCCGCCAACGGGGAACGCCTGATTCGCTCGGTCAGAAACCGTGGTTATTGCCTGGCACAAAGGATCAGAATCGCATACTGATTGAAATCGCAAAAACAATAACAATAAATGCGATTTCCCGCTCAACCCGATACCGCTTGACTGCCTAACCACCTCACCTCGTACTTCCCGCCGCCTGTCCCTCGCACATATTTCTCTCCATAGTTCCTGCCGGATCCCTCCCCATGGCGGGCAAGCGCTTATCGGAATGCTGCAATTTTATAGACGATTTAGTGATGCCCTCCTAATAAAAGAGCACGACCTTTTATAACATGAGCCCTGGAAGTGGTGTCCGTTATAATTCGTCAGACACCCACAAAGATTAAGGTACTAGTATAAAAACCGGACACTGAGACAACCGTATCAGCTGACTTGAAAACAACATTCGGATGGCCAGCCATAGCCCGCGTTATTCCCTTCCAATAATAAAAATAATCTCTGACCGAACTGCGCTCGCTCAGCCTTTGCGCGCGGCTGCCATTTATTAACCGTCGACTGATACACAACGTGGCGCACGCCCGAGGGACACCGCGATGGTACATAATCGTATTAATCGAAACAGCATATCCAAAGGACTGACCTTCTGGGGGCAATGGATAATTGCCATCACTTCGGTCAATGCGTTGTTATTTGCTCTGGCGTTGTACCAGACAGGAGAAATCGAAGCTCATTATCGTGTGCTTGCCGTGCTGACTTTCCTGGGCTCGGTCCCTTCTTACTCCCTGCTGCTGGTCTATCACAAGCAGCATGGATACCTCTCCGGCCTGGGTCGACTGCTGCTGGGGTGGCTGCTGACACTGACCGGCCTGACCAGCATCGGCTTTCTCAGCAAGACCAGCGAATTGTTCTCCCGGGAAATCATCATGGTCTGGGCTGTGGCAGGTTATTGCGTGCAGGCCTTGCTGTACCTGCCTCTGCATAGTTTTTCCAGACACTACCACCGGCAATTGCACAGCCAAAATAACACCCTGATCATCGGCACCGACCAACTGGCGGTGAATCTGGCGGACAAACTGGCCAAAACCGAGTATCCGCCGCTGGTCGGCCTGATCAGCTCAAAACCCAACGAGCTGTCGACCAACGTCAATACCCACCGGATCGTGGGCCAGTTGCAGGAGCTGCGCGAGCTGATCCGGGTGCACGATGTCCGGCGGTTGTACATCGCGCTGCCCTTGAGCGAAGCCAAGCAGGTCGAAGCGCTGTACATCGACCTTCTCGACTCGAATGTGGATGTGGTCTGGGTTCCCGACCTGGGCAGCATGACGTTGCTCAATCATTCCGTCAGCGAGCTGGATGGCCTGCCCGCCATCCACCTCAATGAAAGCCCGCTGACCAGTTACCCGACAGCGGCACTCAGCAAGACCCTGCTGGACAGAGGTCTCGCCGCCCTGGCGCTGATCGCCTTCAGTCCACTGCTGCTGGTGATTGCCGTCGCAGTGAAGATCTCCTCCCCGGGGCCGATCATTTTCAAACAGGAACGGCACGGCTGGAACGGCAAGATCATCAAGGTCTGGAAATTCCGCTCCATGCGCCTGCACGACGACCATCAAGTCCGCCAGGCCGGCCGTGAAGACCCACGCATTACCCCGGTTGGCCGTTTCATTCGACGCACGTCCATCGATGAACTGCCGCAGTTCTTCAACGTACTGCAAGGCCATATGGCGCTGGTCGGACCGCGGCCGCATGCGATTGCCCATAACGACTACTACACCGGCAAGATCCAGGCCTACATGGCCCGTCATCGAATCAAACCGGGCATCACCGGGCTGGCCCAGATCAGTGGCTGCCGTGGCGAAACCGAGACCCTCGACAAGATGCAAAAGCGCGTGGAGATCGACCTCAACTACATCAACAACTGGTCGTTGTGGCTCGACATCAAGATCCTGATCAAGACGCCCTTTACGCTCTTTTCCAAGGACATCTATTAATCGCTGCGACTTTCACCCCGTTTATTCTTCAGCTTAGCTACCGGGGCAGTCAGGCTCTCTGACTGCTCCGGATTTCCCGCCCCACCGCTTCATCCCACTCCTCGTGTGAAAACATAACCAAATTCAAATTCTTTGTGAGGTTGTCTGGAGAGTGGTGGGGAAGCGTTGCTCAAGGAAAGGCTACCCTCCGTAAGCTGAGCTAGCACCGGCAGGCTGCGCTCGATGCCGAAAAGCCTGTTGATCAGGTTCAGCGCGATATCCGCACGCCCCGTCTTGTCTTTGGTTTGCACTTTTTGCGTATCGAAGAACTTTCGCCGTGCATGCGCTCAACTGCGCAAACGCTCAACGCCTGCCTGTGCAGCATCAGCATCCAGCGCGGTGTAGATAGCCATCAAGTAAGCTCGTCGCCACCTCCCGGGCCCGGTGATGGATTAGTCAAAAGGATCACCGGCCTGTGAGGCGGGCCGAGCTCTGACACGGGATATCGATGCCGTAACGACCCAGGACCTTTTCGAAAAGGTGAAGCGGTAGACATCGACGTATCTGGTCGTCAGCAACAGGGCCGGCACGCTCGGACTGGCCATATTATTTAATTAGTTGGGCGTGTTTATCCGCCCTCACCGGTGCTGACTCACAATCGCGGCAACCATAGATCTTGCGAAAACGCTTGAAGACGCGGATCTGCATCGGAACGATTTCAAGCTGTTCGCTGACCTCCTCGCCGATGGCGTGTTCATGACAGACGTGGGCACACGTCAGCTCACGCTCAGAAAGTTCATAGATGACTTCGATTCGGGGCAGGTCGACGGGCAACGGTTTGCCCCCTCGTCACACGAACCAGATTGACAATGCAGGGACTACCAACATCCCCAAACGCCAAATTAATCACGCACGGAGGAAGTTGCCTGCTGATACAATAAAAATAAACGTTTGGCATATAAGCTATGCCCGTAATCATTCGGATGCCAGCGCACCCCATCAGATGAACCGGCACCATGGGCCAGTGGAAGAGCCGCGATATCCGCTACTGAAGAGTAAGGCACATGCTCTTCAGAGGAGACCGCCGCCATCACTCTATCGACCTCCCCGGACCAACTACTGTAACGCCCAAGGCCATTCTGACGAGACAAGGACCATGGACCCACGGCAATGATACTCGGACGACTGTCTAGTTGCCGGAGAGCAGTAATTAGCTTTCTGTAATTTTCTTCTAAACTATCGATTCCACTTCTAGAGTCTTCGTGCTCACCTAGCTGAATAACCACAAGATTTGGGTGCGTATTAATTACAGAGCCCAATGCTCGGAGTCGCTGGTCAACTGTGCCACTTCCTCCTGCAGTGTGATAACAAACCACTGTCGGCTGCTCGCGGGCATCACTAATTTCTCGACTTAAAATACTTACATAATCAGACTGCCTGGAGGACGCTGCCATACCACTTGTATGACTCCATCCTAGATTCTTCCTTGTCGTCTCGTCGAAGCCGTGCAAAGTAATACTGTCACCGACAAACAATATCCGGTAAGCCTTGACATTTTCAGTATCACACGGCATCACGGCATCTAGCTGTGGCAACGGTGCAGCAGCCAAAAAAGAGCAACCAAGAGTAAGAATACTCCCTACCAACACCTTCACTAGACCTTTCATTCAAAACTTTTCATCTGCTTTCTAAAATTAGCTGAAGCACTAAAATATTGTTTTACATAGCGATTGAGCCTATCCGTAAGTGGACACTCAACAAAACGATACATGAAAGCCCCAGCGCAAAGTGCGACAAAGATACTGCCGACCACCGACGGAACAGAATATATAATGCCAAGCCTCTTGAACACCTCAGGCACCACGGGAGCCGTTAAGGGATGGAACAAATAAATGGAGTAAGACGCAGCCCCCAAAAACACCATGCTCCGAGGCAATGTGAAATTTACCGCCTTTTCAAGGCTAGCACAGCAATAAACCACAAAAAAAGAAGCTACACCATAAGTTAGGGTGTTTCCATATTCAGGGAATCGCGGAAAAAACAAGTACCCAAGGGAAAGCAGAAGAATGACAACAGCAGTATTTCGCTTAATGAGCACACTTCGCTCCATTAGCCTAGCCGTCAACATCCCCCACAAAAAATTAAGAACTATTGGATCGGCATAAAAAGACAAAGCCACATTCCATGCATCCGATTTAAAAACCGACGCCACTGCGAGGGCAACCAATATCGGCGCTGTAAATTTCACTGCATCTACCCGAACCAACAACGCCAGTGTAAAAACAGCATAGAAAAACATTTCAAACAGCAACGTCCAACCGACGGCCAACAGTGGTTTTGTTTCGTTATCCACATTGATCGCTGGCACAAAGAAATAGGACTTCACTATGTACAACCAATCAACTTGCGCGTGCAATACCAGACCGGCAGCCGCCAGCAAGGTGAATAGCTTAACCGAAGTAGCAAACCAGTAAAGCGGAACAATCCTGACAATTCTGCGTATAGCAAAAAGCTTCCAAGTACCGCTCGCATTGTGCATTTTCTCAGCAGCTATCATCATCACAAAGCCGCTAATAACAAAAAATAGAGGTACTCCATTAGCACCAAGGTTGTAACTAATAGTCCCTGGATCCAGCCTCTCCTTTGAGTAAAACGCAGAGTGGCAGACAACGACAGCCAACGCAGCAATGAATCGCAATACCTGAATTAACTCAAACTTACCCGCCGTCGTGCTTCCGGCATGCTTTTTTGCTGCCAACATATTCCACCTCCAAGTATTTATTAATGGCCAAAATGCTGCAGGCCCAAGAAAAGCTTGGCCGAAACGAACAGAATGAACTCGGGCACTCTTCTTGTCGCCACCCGATATCCGACAATTTTTAACACAAGGAACGAGCAAATGATTTCGTTATTTTTCGTCCACATAAAACAATATATAAAAGGACAGAAACATGTTAAAAAATCATATATTTTTTAGCCCCCTTCCATTAGAGCCGAAGTATTACTCCTTCTCGGGAGACCAATACACCGTAAGCACTGACCCTAAGGCCCCAACATATGATTTTTATACTGGCCGCCCTCGGCACACTGGCAATGATTTTATCATTTCGCAGGAGCGTACTGCTTATCCCTGTATGGACGGTGCTGACGCCCAAAGCTCTGCTCCTAATTGATATACCTTCACTGCCTGCCTTCAGTCTTTACAAATATCTTTGCCTTGTAATGATAGGTATGTATCTGACGAAGAATTTATTCAAAAAAAGACAACACACCCCAAAAAAGCCTTTCAGCCGTGCGTTCTATCTAATCTTTATCTCCTCAGCAACTTCAGCCATATTAAATATAAGCTCTAGCAACTCTGGCTTGCTGACACTAACAAGCTTGATCATTGAAGTATTCATGCCAGTGACTATTTACTGTGAATACCTAGGCAGACAAACCCCCGAAAAGCTCAACACACTTATGAGCAAATACATAATATGCTACTGCGCCCTGGCAGCATACGGAACCATCTGCTACTTAATAAACTATAACCCATATATTGAACTCATTAACTCTACCACTCATACAGGCCGCATCATTGCCCAAACCTACGCGGAAACATTACGCGGTATCCGGGCACAGGGGACAATTTCGCACCCCATCACTTATGGCGCACTTATTGTCATGATGCTGCTCACTTACTATACAATTAAGCTCAAAAAACCGAAGCTCAATCTCAAAGACTATCTAAAAATCGGCTTGGCCACGACGATAATTATTGGAGGTGCGCTATTCACAAACTCCAGAACCCCTCTTATTCTATTCGCAATTCCACTTATAATATTTGCACTTAGCCAAAGCGCAGTAAAATCCTTTAAATATACGCTAACCTTCTCCTTGATTTTTATTACACTTTTTTCCACCTCCGAACTTTTTAGAGAAAAAGTACTATCC
>NZ_JBFTML010000107.1:0-5778 GCF_056396925.1 Pseudomonas sp. 05N433
ACCGGCTCAGCCGGCGCAGTTTTCGATGGATGATCAGCCGGGCTCACGGGCAACTGCTGGTGGCCCAACGTGGCGAGCGATTGGTGGGGTATGCGCTGGTGTTGTTTCACCGGGGTACTTCACGGGCACGTCTGTACTCGATTGCGATCGCCGTTGATGCTCGCGGCAGTGGGCTGGGCAAGCAATTGCTCGAACGCGCCGAAGCCTGCGCCCTTGAGCACGATTGCGCCTGCCTGCGACTTGAAGTTCGCATCGACAACCCGATGGCAATCGCTCTGTACGAGCGCAACGGTTATCGGCGATTCGGGCTGATTCATGACTATTACCAGGACCATGCCGACGCGATGCGACTGGAGAAACACGTTCTGTAGCAGCTGCCGAACACAGGCTACGCCAGCAGCTACAAAGGTTGTGCGAGTCTGTTTACTTCAACCCAACCTTGTACAACGCACCATCGTCTTCATCGGTCAGTACATACAGATAACCATCCGGCCCCTGCCGCACATCGCGAATCCGTTTGTTCAGCTCACCCAACAGCCGCTCTTCGTGAACAACCTTGTCGCCGTCGAACTGCAGGCGGATCAGCTCCTGGCCCACCAGCGCGCCGATAAACACGTTGTGCTGCCAGGCCTTGAAGCGATCGCCATCGTAGAACGCCATGCCGCTGAGGCCGGGGGATTTTTCCCAGACATGCTGTGGACCTACGGTGCCTTCGACGATTTTGCCCTTGGCTTCCGGGATCGGCAGGCCGGAATAGTTGATGCCGTGGGTTGCTATCGGCCAGCCATAGTTCTTGCCACGCTCGATGATGTTGACTTCGTCACCGCCCCGGGGGCCGTGCTCATTTTCCCAGAGCGTGCCGCTCCAGGGGTTGAGCGCCGCGCCTTGCGGGTTGCGATGGCCGTAGGACCAGATTTCCGGGCGTACGCCTTTTTGCCCGACGAAGGGGTTGTCCTTCGGCACCTTGCCGTCCGGATAGATCCGCACGACCTTGCCTTGCAGCTTGTCGAGGTCCTGCGCCGTGGGTCGATCGTTGTTCTCGCCCAGGGTGATGAACAGATAACCGTCGCGGTCGAACACCAGACGGGAGCCGAAGTGATTGCCAACCGAAAGCTTGGGCTCCTGACGGAAGATCACATTGAAATCCTTGAGGGCCGTCAGGTCTTCCGACAACCTTCCGCGACCGACCGCCGTACCCGCCTTGCCGCCCTCACCGCCGCCTTCGGCATAAGACAGATAGACCATGCGGTCTTGCTTGAAGTCGGGCGACAACACCACATCGAGCAACCCGCCCTGCCCCTTGGCCCAGACCTGAGGCACACCGCTGAGCGGACTCGAAAGTTTGCCATCGACACTGACCACCCGCAGGTTGCCCGGCCGTTCGGTCACCAGCATCCCTTGGCGACCGGGGAGGAACGCCAGCGCCCAGGGATGCTCCAGACCTTTAACGATCGGCGTGACCTCAAGGGTGCCCTCCTCACTTTTCAATTCCTGGGCAGGCGCAGCAAACACGGGCGCACTGATGATCAGTACGCCGGCAAATAGTGTAGTCAGGAGGGTCTTATGCAACATGCACGATTCCTTTTGTGGTCAAAATGGCTGGCAAGACCTCTGTCCTGCCGTTCAACGGTTGCTGGTGTCTGCGTCCCGATGAGGTGGATTGGGTATGAATGTCGGTGGGCTGGCAGGAGCCTGGCGATCCTGCGGATAACGGTTGCCGATACCGCCGTTCTCCAGGGTCGGTGGTCGCGGCGCAGGCGCCGTACTCGGCCCGCGGATCACCGGGATGCCGGGTCGCGTGCCTTGCATGCTGTTGGGATTGGCCCGGCGGATCGGGTTGTTGTAAGGATTGTTATTGGTGCTGCCCGGCAGGTTCTGGGCCAGCAGCAAGGGCGAGGATGGCGGCGCGGCGGCATCGGCCAGGGCCAGGCTGCTTAGCACGCCACTCAATGCCAGTGCGATGACGCCGAACACACATCGGTTCATGGAAACCTCTCTAAAAGCGCGTGCAACGCTTCATGGATGAATAGAGCCACGCTACGCCCGGGGTTCGAATTTGTTAACTAAAACCTCCTTCAGAAGATGTAACACCAGTTGACTGCACCGTCGATCAGCCCGCAAAAGCGGGTCGCAGCCGACTGAAACTTTCCTCCGGGCAACAGGTCACCTGAACATCAATGGGCTGACGAGAACACGACGATGGCACGGGCAATCTGGAAAGGCGCAATCAGTTTCGGTCTGGTGCACATCCCCGTGGCGCTGGTCTCGGCGACGTCTTCCCACGGGATCGATTTCAACTGGCTCGACAGTCGCAGCATGGAGCCGGTGGGCTATAAACGCGTCAATAAGGTCACTGGCAAGGAGGTCACCCAGGCACACATCGTCAAAGGGGTCGAGTACGAAAAGGGTCGTTACGTGGTGCTCAGCGAAGAGGACATTCGCTCGGCCCATCCACTGTCGACCCAAACCATCGACATTTTTGCCTTTGTCGACAGCAAGCAGATCCCCCTGCAAAACATCGACACACCCTATTACCTGGCGCCGGACAAACGCGGTGGCAAGGTCTATGCGCTGTTACGCGAAACCCTCAGCAAAACCGGCAAGGTCGCCCTCGCCCGAGTGGTGTTGCATACCCGCCAGCACCTGGCGGCCGTCATGCCGCTGGAATCGGCCCTGGTTCTGGTGATGCTGCGCTGGCCGGCCGAAGTGCGCAGCCTGGATCAACTGGAACTTGGTAGTGAAGTGACCAACCCGGACCTGGCTAAGGGCGAGCTGGAGATGGCCAAACGGCTGGTGGAGGACATGAGCGCCGACTGGACACCCGAGGAGTACCGCGACAGCTTTGAAGACAAGATCATGGCGCTGGTTGAGCAGAAGGCGAATGAAGGCAAGATCGAAATCGTCGAAACCGCTACGGGAGAGGACGAACGCAGGACCGCGGATGTGATCGATCTGACTGAACTGCTCAAGCGCAGCCTCGGTGCCAGGAGTGCCGGTAAAACGGCAGAAAAAGCCAAAGCGAGCACAGATAAAAAAGCCACGAAGCGTTCTCGTGGCTGATCGGTTAGTGGAGTGCCTATACGTTATGCGGTGAAAATCCTGGCCTGCTTGCAATGACTAAATACGCCGCAAAGCAAAACTCAGATCAGCACAAAAATCGCCAGCAACCCGCCAAAAATCGCCCACTTCTCCAGGTAATAGCGAGCGCGGTTACGCTTTTTGAGTGCTTTGCCGCGCAGGCGAACCGTGTAGATTTTGGCAAACAATCGGTTGATAGCACCGGTCTTGTCACCCGCATCGTTCGGTGCCCCCGCCGCCGCCATCACTGTGCGGCTGAACCAGCGGTTGAACGCCGCCGCCCAGCGATACTTCATCGGCCGTTCGACGTCGCAGAACAGGATGATGCGGTTCTGCTGGGTGCTGTTTTCAGCGTAATGAATGAACGTTTCATCGAACATCACCGCTTCGCCGTCACGCCAATGGTAACTCTCACCGTCGACGTTGATATAGCAACCGGCATCGTTCGGCGTTTCCAGCCCCAGGTGATAACGGTACGAGCCGGCATACGGATCGCGGTGGCGGACCAGTTTGGAACCCGGTGGCAGTTCGGCAAACATCGCTGCCTTGATCGAGCCAATGCTTTGCACCAGTTCAGTAGTACGCGGGCAGAGCTTCGCGGCCGATGGGTGACTGTCGCCATACCACTTGAGATAGAAACGCTTCCAGCCACTTTTGAAAAACGAGTTGAAACCAACGTCGTCGTACTGATTCGAGCGCTTGATCTCCCCGGCCTTGAGCAGGTTCTGGCCTTCGGCGCGAATCTCTTCCCAATGAGCCTGCAAAGGGCTCAAGTCAGGAAAGTCCGCCGGATTGAGATAAGGCCGATTGGGGATTTTCGAGAACATATAAAGGAAGCAATTGATCGGCGCCAGAAACGTCGAGTGGTCGCTTAGTTGGCGGCCTGGTTTGTGGCGCACCTTACCGCGCAAGTGGACATACGCGATGGAGATGACATAGATAGCGGCAATAATGAGTTTCACGGAAATCGTCACACGTCTGAAATGAACAAAGTGCGTCCCGATGGCGCGTTCTTGAGCCATGCCGACAATCGACATGGGGGCGAAAGATGTCATTTTAGCCATACTTTGTAACCAATAGTTAACCTTCAACTGTGAAAATGTGTCTAATCATGCCCGCCAAAACGCCACGCGGCTTTAACGCCCTATTAGTTCAAAGGATCGTCTAAGCTCAGATGTAAGCATGAGGGCTCAGCCATGTGCGGACGACTTTCGCAGTACCGAGGCATTCACGACTTCGTCAAGGCGCTGAGCATGCCCAACGCCTTGGTCAACAATGCCGGCGATCAGCCATTCGAGCTCTACAACGCCGCACCGACGACTCAGCTCGCCCTCTTCCACCAGGAAGGCGACGTGCTGCACGCCGACAGGGTTCGCTGGGGCTGGCGGCCGCATTGGTCCGAAGAACACCCTATGCCGATCAATGCCAGGGTCGAGAAAGTCAGTCACGGCCCATTCTTCAAAGCCATATGGCCGCACCGGGCGATCGTTGCCATCGATAACTGGTTTGAATGGGTTTACGAGGGCGGTCCGAAGAAGCAGCCCTACCTCATCCGCCGCAAGGATCGCGCACCGATCCTGTGCGCGGCGATCGGTCAATACCCAAGGTACGAACATCAGCCGGACGAACATGACGGTTTCGTGATCATCACCGCCGACAGCAAGGGCGGCATGGTGGATGTTCATGATCGCCAGCCGGTGACGCTGAATGCCGAACTGGCCCGGGAATGGCTGGACCCGGCCACGCCGAAAGAGCGAGCCGAGCAGATAGTACTGTCGCAGGGCGAGCCGGCCGAGACATTCGAGTGGTTCAAGGTTGATCAAGCCGTGGGCAATGTGCACAACGATGGCCCTGGACTGATCGAACCTATCTGAACATCGCGCGACACCATTCGTCGCATGGAAAGCGTGGCGCGGAATACGCGTCAATGTCTGGCTTAGGGTTTGCACATGCCGGCGATAGCGGCCCCAGAACGACGTAATTCTGACGCGGCGGCATTCACATTAACGTTTAAGGACTCCAGCGATACGCTTGGTCAGTCACCGGGAGATGTAACGTGTCAACTCTCAACGAAATCGCAGCGAACCACGCGAGAATGGCTAAGGCAAAGGAAGAAGAGTCGACCGGGCTGAGTGAGCGCCCCCCTCAAATAGTGGGCAGTTTCGAAATCACATGCATTGATGAGCAACAGCACATTCCACTGCACCTGATCACTGGCGTACAGGACAACCACCATCATTACAATGGGCAGATAGCAACAACGTCATAACCACTGTCTGGAGAAGTGATCTGCACAGTCCAGCCTTGCGTAAAAGTCATCTCGTGATACTCGACGATGGCGCTGATTTCCGGGCAAAGCTTTTTGGCGTCCTCTGGAGAACGGTCTACCGAGATATTGACCGTACGATCCTCGGCCGAGAATTCGGAGGCCTGGGTCAAGGCGTCATTGCCATCGAGGATTTTGCAGAGCAATGAGGCGTTTTCGGCGGACTCATCCGTAGCGCTGGAGTAAGCGTATTGAGCCGTCACAATCGTCAGGAAACAGAACATACCTGCTGCGAATTTGTTTCTCACTTCCATGTTCCTTGGGTGGGGGACGGAATACTAATTCAAGAGTCGATCAATCGTTATCGGTTTCGAGGGCCGGTGTTTTTCTTTACCCGCTCACGGCTTGCAAAGGTTATGTGATTGGGGCTAGAT
>NZ_JBFTML010000108.1:0-5515 GCF_056396925.1 Pseudomonas sp. 05N433
TGTTCCAGGTCGCGACCGGTGCGACTCGAAGCATTGACCGCATTGACCGTGCGATCGCTCAGCCAACGAACGTCAATGGCTCAAGACGATCAGGTTATGAGCGTTTTTACACACTCTGGACCGATTTCTGCCTGTCCCCACTGGCAGCCATGGGGTGTGGATTCAACCGATCGACGCAACAGATTGGCTAAATCGTTCAGCGGGCAAGGAACGCTTTTAATCCAATGACCGTCTGGCAAACCGAGCACCACCTAACTCCTTGTCCCGTTCGTTCCTGTAACATGCCAGCCCCCACCACCACGAGCTTTGAAAATGGATTCTCACTCGATTCTGACGTTTACATTGGTCGCCGCGATTGCCATTGCCAGCCCAGGGCCTGCGACCTTGATGGCGATCAACAATAGCCTGGCCCATGGGCAGCGCAGCGCCATATGGTCATCGCTCGGCAACGCCAGTGGCCTGTTCTGCCTTTCGTCCGCTGCCATGCTGGGGCTGGGGGCGCTGCTTGCCAGTTCCGAATGGCTGTTCAATGCAGTGAAGTTCATCGGTGCCGGTTATTTGTTCTACCTGGGCATCAGACAATTGTTCAAAAAGGGCCCGATGCTCCCGGACGGGATTCAGGACGACTTGAAGGAAAGCCGACCGACTCGTTCCAAACTGTACAAAGCGGCCTTCCTGACGGCGGTGACCAACCCCAAGGCGACGATGTTCTTCACCGCGTTGTTCCCGCAGTTCATCGATCAGAGTGCGGCATTGCTACCGCAATTTCTGATCCTCACCTCGATCTTCATGGCATTGTCGGTATCGTCCCTGAGCCTCTATGCCGCGCTCGCATCGCGGGCCAAGGGGGTGCTAACCCGGCCTGCGCTATCCCGTTGGGTCAGCCGGGTGGTGGGGTCGACATTCATCGGTTTCGGTGCTGCTATCCTGACCATGCGGCGGCAGGCGGCGTAGGGGCGTCGGGCTTGTAGCTCCGCTACAGGGAAGGCTGATAGGGCGAGAATGGTACGTCTTGAGCCGAGTCGGAGATGGCGCACTTCAAACTGTGGCCACGTCGCTAAATGCCCCGAATGCTGGAATGCCCCGGTTAAAAAGTGATTCGATCGGGGCTTTTCGCCGAAAGTCCCACTGCTCGAGGGGTGTTATCAACGACAAGGAGTCCGTTTATGAAGATGAACACGTTAGTTCCAGAGATGATTGTCTCTGACTTAAAACGAAGCTTGGATTTTTACTGCCTGATTCTGGGTTTCCAAATTGAATACGAAAGGCCTGAAGACAAATTCACTTTCCTGTCCTTTCAAGGGAGCCAATTGATGCTGGAGCAGGATGACTTGGAGGCGTCTCCATGGCGTGTTGGCCCTCTATTATCACCCTATGGCCGAGGGATGAATCTTTCGATTCAGTGCTCTGATACCAAAGCTTTGGCTAAGGCCATCGAAGACGCTGGTATTGAATTGCGCAGACCCATTGAAGAGTGCTGGTACCGAGATAAAGAGCGCCTGCACGGAGAGCTTAATTTTTTGGTGCTTGATCCAGATGGCTATCTGTTGCGGTTCACTCAGAGCTTAGGTTTCAGAGCAGTCGAGCATCAAGCGATAGCCTGAACAAGTGATGTTGCATAGCGTGATTCTGAGCATTTCAACGACCGCTGTTGGCCGATTCTGTTGAAAAAGTCGGATTTTCAGCTCACCTGAACTCAGGCACGACCACCATCGGAGAACCGACTCACCACATTGAGTGGTTTCTCGGCCCTTCGTTGACCGTTGCTGCTCAGTTAGCGGGTTAATTTGAGGTTTTTTTTGCTGAGTGCAGACGCACCTATTCCGTGAGCGGTGGCCCTTTAGAGGTAAATTTGGCCAGCCGTCGCAAGGTCTGCACTGCGGCGGCCAGCGTGAACTCATCGGTTGCACCACTCATGCCACGTAATCTCAGGCGATCCAATTTCAGGATGCGTTTGAGGTGGGCAAACAACATTTCGACCTTTTTACGTTCGTGGCGAGAGCGCACATACGCAGGTATCGCTGCGATTCGCCGAGCCACATCACGCGCGGCTTCATGGACGCTGCGAACGATCTTGCGAAACGCAGTGTTCGGGCAGCACTTGGCCTTTTTCAACAGAATCGGCCAGAACCGGTCAATCGCTTTCCCTCTCAACCGCTAGCAATACTCTGCATCACAAGCCTCTATAGCGTTGCACTAGCCGTTGGCGACATCATCAATATCCGCTTCCCTGCCCAGGGTGGTGCGGATGATCACCGATTAGAACTGACCAACGGCATTGCACGCAGAAACACCGGTTTCTGTCATTCCGCTAGGCTAATTGCAGATAGCAAAACTCACTTGATTAATGTCGTCCATTAGGATCCCCATGAGACTTTCAGATTTCATCCTCAAAAACCTTGAGCCTATTCTGCAAGCGTGGGAAGCATTTGCCAGGTCTGTTGATACCTCGATGCCCGCTATGGATTCCCAAGGCCTGAGAAACCATGCCGAATTTATTTTGAGGGCTGTTGCGCTCGATATGCGTACCTCTCAAACCCAGCAACAACAGATCGACAAGTCCCATGGGCTGGCACCTGTAACAGAAGAGGAGTCGGCGGCTCAAAGCCATGCAGTGACGCGCCTAATGGCTGGTTTCACTCTAGACCAGGTGGTCTCCGAATATCGCGCCCTCAGATCAAGCGTCCTCAGGCTTTGGCTGGCCCAGGAAGGCACAGGGGACGACCATGAAATTGTGGACATAATCCGATTCAACGAGGCGATAGATCAAGCGCTTGTCGAGTCAATTGCGACGTATGGGCGAGCGGTGGAAACAACCCGAAAAACGGTCTTGGGGGTATTGGGCCACGACCTTCGCACTCCGTTGGGCGCGGTAATGCTGGGCGCCGATCTGTTGAGGCAGACTGAGGAACTTGGCAGCCGTGGAAAAAAAATAATTGCGCAGATTTCTACAAGCGTTCAAAGCGCCAACCAGATGGTGCAAGATCTGCTCGACCTGGCGCGCTGTAACCTTGGCACGGGCATTCCGGTACAACCAGAAAATACTGACCTAACTTCTGTTTGCAAATCAGTCGTGGATGAAATCACCGCTGCCCACCCTAAAGCAAAAATCATTTTCACCGACACGGGACCGGTACCAGGCCTATACGATCCATCACGCATGGCACAAGTGTTCTCGAATCTTATTGGCAACGCCGCGCGACACGGCCACTTACAGCGTCCGATTAATGTCACATTGACCGGGGATGGCACCACCACCTACTTTTGCGTGCAAAATTATGGCGAGCCCATTCCTCCCAGCGCATTGCCCACTCTCTTCGATCCGGAAGGACGTTATTCCAGATATACCGACAGTGAACCAGGAACCTCCTCTGGTCTGGGGCTTGGATTATTCATCGCCGCTCAGATTGTAGAGGGCCATGGTGGAAAGATGGAGGTCGAGTCGACGCTAGAGGACGGCACGATTTTCCGTGTGACTTTACCTGTTTGCCAATAATCGAGTTTCGACTGTAAGTACCACAGAGCCTGTAACCCCTACGGCAGATTGATTGCTGCCCTCCGCGACAGGGAGCGCGATTTTCGTTCCAGCCCTGATTGTCAAACCTGCTCTAAAACTTTTTCACACAGCCTGGGCCAAAACGGAAGATCACGTTTCGCGTAATATGCAATGGAGCACTGGATAGTTGTAGAAAATATCCTCCCTTGTTGCTTCGATAAACCTTTTTTCACCGCAATGCGCGCCTTAGGGTTTGGCCCCCAACGAAACATATCGTTGTTTGCTCGGCGCGCATCACTCTTCATTTCGAACATGGACATTAGCTTTGTCGACACTTTATCTCAGAACAGTATCGTAAACGAAGGGTTTAGTTCCATAGAAAGAATGAATTTCTGTGGCCCAAGACTCGTCAGCCATATTAGGCCAACTGTCCTTGTCAAAACCTGGTGCATTTTCCAAGCGCTCTTTCTCTACATTGAGTACGAAGCGCTTGTTTACTGTATCCAGTGTCAATGCATTCCAGGGCACTGCAAACAGTTTTTCTCCCATGCCAAGAAACCCACCAAAAGATAGAACAGCATAACTCACTCTTCCGCTGCGAACATCTAGCATGATTTCCTTAATATCCCCCAAGTCTTCGCCATTATGGTTATAAACATCATTTCCAATGAGTGTGTCTGCCCCCATCAGGTCGGGGCCAGGCCCCTGTTCCTCGGAGCTGGTATCTCGCAGGAGGTTGGTTTTGTATATGCCATAGGTATCGCGATCTACGTAGTTCATTACTATCTCCTATCAGCAATCGTCAATCAATCAGAAAAATACACCCACCGCCTTGATGGTTGTATTAGTGGGAGTCACCCGCTTTCGAAAAAGTTGAATTTTTTTTCTGCATGACGACGAATGGTAAATTGGAGTAAAAAGTCAATCAATTCGCATCAATGTGTAATACTTGTTTTTACTTTAGGCATTAACCAGATCGATATCATAGAGACGTGAATGAAGCGATTTCTCATTATGGCAACTGACTTGCATATAACCTCATAAATATGACGATTAAGTTCGGGTCGCTACTGCGACAAACTTATTTGAATGATAGTTAATATAGGGGAAAGTCCGGCACAATCTGGAGCAGGACATAAAATTGGCAGGTGAATGTCTGCTTTTGGCCGTTACTTGCCTGTCACGACCGCAGCCGACTGCTGCTTGATGCGAAGAGCCACCCGAGCTTGTATTAATCGGAGATTGTTCATTATCGATGTGCCCGCGCGAGGCCGACTGACTCACCGGCATTGCCCCACAAACCCTAAAACCTGAAATGGCATTTAAATTTCTGTGCCTGCCTCTCATCTCTAAAATCATCGATTCTTTGAAATCACACCACCCATGTATTCATTTAAATCGCGTAGATCTTTAATCCTCCAAGCGTACGGCGATAGCTTTACACCATTCTCTCGCAACGTTCTTGGAATCAAGTCTCCATTTGGACGAAGTATTATCGATGATACAATTACGCCCGGATAATCATTTAATCGCTTTTTGAAAGCGGATGTTGTTAGATCAGGCGTAGGAGGATTGCTTTTATTAGCCAATGGTCCTGTTGCTTTAAGATCTACTCCGTGGCACATGCTGCATCGCTGTAAATAGAGATTTTTTCCATTAACATTATCCGCGAAGGATAGTGATGCTTGAATTAGCGATGCAATTCCTAGCGAAGCGATGAATAACACTTTCATTGTTTCTATCTTCCTTGATGGGATCAGCGCCGACTGGAGGCAATTTGGTGCGCAGGAAAGATATCAGCCATCGTGTCCGCACGCACCGTCATTTCTGATGCCCATTGAATCAACTCGTTTTCCAGGCGCATCCCGCCGACCGCTTCTGGCCCAGAGTGTGTAAAAACGCCTCCGCGAACCCTTGCTATGATTTCTGAGGATTTCATCGCAAGGATCGCCCATGAAGCGCTTTATCCAAGGTGAACATCGAGGCCAAGGCACCTTACTTCCCGAGAGCCTCGACGAC
>NZ_JBFTML010000109.1:0-5354 GCF_056396925.1 Pseudomonas sp. 05N433
GACGGTGTGCCGCTGAACACATGACCGCGATCAAACGCATCAAGGTTGATGCCGCTGTCGCCGCCGGATTTGAGGATGGAAAAATCCAGGATCAGGATCGCCAGGTACTCGGCGATCACCATCACCGACAGCAGCCGCGCCGACAGGTCAATCTTGCGATACCCCAGAATCGCAATGCTCGCCATCGCCATCAGCGAGTAGGACCACCACGGCAACACCAGCCCAAATACACTTTCCATGGTGCCACTGACGACCCCACCGAACATGCCATACAACCCGACCTGAAGAATGTTATAGGCAAACATCGCCAACACCCCGGCCGCGCCGCCTGCCAGGCCACCCAAACCACGTGAGGTGAACGCATAAAAACCGCCGGCATTGGTCAGGTGCCGGGACATGGTGGTGTAACCCACCGAGAACGCGAGCAGCACCAGCAACGCCAGGATCAGCAATGCCGGAGTACCGGCACCGTTACCCAACATGATGCCAATCGGGAAGCCACCGGCGATCACACTTAAAGGACTCGCCGCCGACACCACAAAGAAGATGATGAACCCGACGCCCAGGGCGCCACGCTTGAGCTCCGTGGAGCTGTTGATCGAGATAGGTACACTCATGTTGTTGACCTTATTGTATGAGGCAGTCGCTGTTGGGGTGGCCCGATTGAATTCCATCGGCACCAATTAGCGTTTTGTTTTAGTTGCGCGCTGAACTCGATCCTATGCCCGCCCCTGAACCGCTCGCTATCCCAAATCGGTAGCATCCGAGGCGCCGCCCCAAAACAGGTCGATGCGGCACCCGCAATCCGGCAGTCCTTGCCGATTCGGGATAACCGGCTGGCCGTTCCCTCCCGCATGCTAGCGTCACCCGCTCTATACCCAGATGCCGGCACCGATAATAAAAGCGAGGGCCTGGTCCACAGCCCATCGCAGCCAAGCCCTCTGCAGGAAGTCCCAGTCATGCGTTTAGCTCATCTCACTATCCAATGGCGGATCACACTCCTGAGCGGACTGTGCCTGCTGGCTGTCGTCGGCGCGCTGGTAGGCACCTCGGTGTACCAGAACCAACAAAGTGCAAAATTGCTGAAGGAGCAGAGCAGTCACCTGCTCGGGCAAGCCGCCGTGGAGCGCTTGCAAGCCCAGGCCGCTGCCCATGGCCAACAGGTCGAACGCTTTTTCAACGAAACGGCGCTGTATAGCGAAGGGTTCGCGCAACAGGTTCTGCAACTGCGCGATCAAACGCTCAATGGACGCCTCACGGCTGGGCAATTGCGCGAAGCGCTGATCAGCGTGACCCGTCAGACACTGCTCAACCGCGAAAAAGTGCTCGGCCTGTACGTCATCCTTCTGCCTGACGCGTTGGCGGGCGCAGACGCTAATTTCGTCGGGCAACGTGCACTGGCGAGCAACGAAAAAGGTCGTTTTGCGCTGTATTGGTCACAGAGCCAGCCGGGACAATTGGTCCAGGATGTGCTCACCGAGGCGCAAATCTTCACCAACACAGCGCCCCCCGGCAGCGAACCGACAAACGTCTGGTACACCTGCCCTCAAGCTCAAAGGCGCACTTGCGTGGTGGAGCCCTACACCAGTGAGGTGGAAGGCCAGAAAGTCCTGATGAGCAGCATTTCTGTCCCTCTGATCGCCAACGGCAAGATCCTCGGCGTGGTCGGCATGGACATTGGCCTCGACACGCTGCAAAAGCTGGCTGCCGACCTCGGCCAGGACCTGTATCAAGGCAACAGCGAAGTGGCCATTGTGTCGGCCTCCGGCCAGGTGGCAGGACGCAGCGGCGAAGTCTCCGGGACCACCCTCGATATACGCCAGGCTCTGCAACCCGTGGCAGGCAATCCACTCTGGCAACTGGAGATCAAGGTTCCCCAAGCTCTGGTGCAGGCACCCGCCCGGCAAATGCAAAGCGAACTGGACGACAAAAGCCGCCAGGCCAACTGGCTCAACCTTTGCCTGGGGGTATTGGCCAGTTGCCTCGGCATGTTGCTGATCTGGCTGGCCGCCTACGGGGTGACACGCCCGCTGCTGAAGGTGGCAGGCCTGCTTGATGCCATCGTCGATGGCGATGGTGACCTTACCCAACGCCTGCCCGCCGGGCGACGCGACGAATTGGGCCAATTAGCCAATGGGTTCAACCGTTTTCTGGACAAGTTGCAGCCAATTATTCGCGACATTCAAACCGCCTCCCTGGATACCCGCAACAGCGCCAATACCTCGTCGGGGATTGCCCGGGAAGTCAGCGCAGGGATGCAACGCCAGTACCGCGAAGTGGAGCTGGCCGCGACCGCGCTGCACGAAATGAGTGCCAGTGCCCAGCAAGTGGCGCGCCATTCCCACGGTGCCGCCGACGCAGCGACAGCCGCCGAAAGCGCGAGCCGATCAGGTCAAGCGGTGTTCTCCATCGCCGAAAGCAGCATCGAAAGCCTCGATCAGCGTCTGGACACCACCCTTAAGCAAGTGCATGCCCTCGCCGATAGCAGCACCCAGATTGGCCAGGTGCTGGACGTCATCAGCACCATCGCGCAGCAGACCAACTTGCTGGCGTTGAATGCGGCCATCGAAGCGGCCAGGGCGGGCGAACAGGGGCGCGGCTTCGCGGTGGTAGCCGATGAAGTCAGGCACCTGGCCAGCAACACCCAGAGCTCGGTCGAACAGGTCCGCACGGTGATAGAAATGTTGCAGCAGTTGAGCCAGGAGGTGGTGCACAGTACCCAGCTGAGCCGCGAGCAAGCCGGCAACAGCGTGATCCAGGTGCAACAGACCCGTGCGGCGCTGGAGAATATTTCCCAGGCCGTGGATGTGATCGAGCAGATGAATCAGCAGATCGCCAGCGCAGCCCTGGAGCAAAGCACGGTCGTGGAAGATATCAACCATCGGGTCAGTGGCATTCGCAGCATCAGCGAAACACTGACCAAACGGATGAGCGATGCCTCAACGGCCAGTGACTCACTCCATGAAATGGCCAACCATCAACAGCAGCTTGTCGGCCATTTTCGAGTGTAAAGGGGCACGGCAGGCTACCTGCCGGTGCTGACGTCTTGACTGAGTGACAGTTGCCGGCTTTCGACCATCGTTCATCGAGCCCCCCCATGATGCCCCCACGTTGGCCTGTTCTCGCTGATCGCGGCCTTCTCGCCATCGGCCAGCGTATTGATCGGTGCCCGCGGCTTTCTGGCTGTCGGCGCGGCGATGATGATGCCGGCTACGCTGGCCATCGTGCGGTTGACGTTCGCCGACCCGCGCGAGCAGGCGATGGCTTTCGGCATCTGGGCATCGGTTGCCTCAGGGGGCGCCGCGTTCGGCCCGGTGGTGGGCGGCCTGCTGCTGGAGCACTTCTGGTGGGGCTCGGTATTTCTGATCAACGTGCCTATTGTGCTGGTGGCACTGGTCCTCGGCGCGGTGTTGATCCCGAATCACCCGGGGGATGCCAAAAAGCGATGGGACTGGCTGGGCTCGCTGCAGGTCATGATCGGGTTGATCAGCCTGGCGTATGCCGTCAAGGAACTCGGTAAACGGGCGCCCTCCTTCGACGGCATGCTGGTGGCGGTCGTGCTGGGTGCGCTATTTCTGACACTGTTCATTCGACGCCAACGCCGTGCCGCACAGCCGATGCTCGATCTGGCGCTGTTCACTGCACCGGGCTTCAGAAATGCCGTCATTTCAGCAGTCGTGTCGGCCGCTGCGTTGATCGGCATGGAACTGGTGTTCAGCCAGCGCCTGCAACTGGTACTCGGCATGTCGCCGCTGGAGGCGGCATTGTTCATCCTTCCTCTGCCACTGGGCTCCTTCGTCGCAGGGCCGCTTGCCGGTTACTACCTGCCGCGCCTGGGAAACCGGCGGATGCTGTTCTGGACGTTGCTGCTGTCGTCAGCCGCGATGCTGAGCTATCTCTTGCTGTACAACGCTGCGGTTTACCTGCAAGTCGCCAGCCTTGCCCTATTGGGCTTGACGATTGGCGCTGCACTGACCGTTTCGTCCAGCACCATCATGCTCAGCGTGCCCGCCGATAAAGCCGGCATGGCCGCCTCCATCGAGGAAGTGTCCTTTGAACTGGGCGGTGCTGTGGGTGTGACGCTGGCGGGCAGTCTGTCATCGGCGATTTATGCGTATTCGGCGGGCCTGATGATTCCGGCATGGCTGACCCTGAACCCCGCGACATTCGAGAGTCTCGACGACGCGTTGGTCGTCGCCGAGACGTTGTCACCCGAAGGCCGCGCGATGCTGAGCGCATTCGCCCGTGCGGCGTTCGATGCAGGCTTCGTTGCCGTGCTGGCAGCGTCGGCAGTCCTGCTGTTGATCGCCTCGCTGCTGGTCATGCTGAGCAGACAGGCGCAGCCGCGCGAGGTCGCAGACCTTCCTTGGTAAGCAACGCGCAGATTTGGTTGAAAAGTTCTGCGTGGAGCCTTAAAGCTTGTGGCTACCCAATGCCTGGTACCGCTGCGGCGACGCCTTGCGAAGTCGAGCCGCCAGGAACACGCCACCCAGCAGGGCCGCGGGAATGATCGCGCAGAGACTGTATGACAAGGCCAGGCTGGCGCCCGTCAGTACATCGAAGTGCACCACCGCGAGTACCAGGACCGCCAATAGGGCAATGCAAGAGAAACCGGGGAAAATCCGCCCACGCCAGATCCCCACCTTGAGTTCGGGGTGACGCCGGAAAAAGAAGATTACCGCTACGGACGTGAGCGCCATCAACAAAATCACGCACAGCGTGGCCAAGTTGGACAGCCAGGCAAACAGCTGCAGGATCGGATCGGCATCCATGGCGGCGAAAATCAGTACCACCACCGCCGAGATAAGGCTCTGCAACGCCGACCCCATATGAGGACTCTGGTGCACCCGATGGGTAGTGCCCAAGCGGTGCGGCAACAGGCCGTCACGCCCAATCGCGTAGAAGTAACGGGCCGCGGCGTTATGAAACGCCAGCAGGCCGGCATAGATACTGACCATGAACAGCACCCGGATAATCTGAGTCAGCCAGGGGCCGACAAAGTGGTCGGACATGCCGTAGATAAACGTCGTCGGGTCCTGCAAGGACTGCAGCATCGGCACGATTTTGTCCGCACCCACGCCCACCACCATCGACCATACCGACAGTGCGTAGAAACCACCGATCAGCAACACCGAGCAGTAGGTGGCAATCGGGATAGTACGCTGCGGGTTCTTGGCCTCTTCGCCGTAAATTGTCGTCGCCTCGAAGCCGATAAATGCCGCGAAGCAGAACAGCAAGCCGATTGACGGTGTGCCGCTGAACACATGACCGCGATCAAACGCATCAAGGTTGATGCCGCTGTCGCCGCCGGATTTGAGGATGGAAAAATCCAGGATCAKGATCGCCAGGTACTC
>NZ_JBFTML010000110.1:0-4922 GCF_056396925.1 Pseudomonas sp. 05N433
GTTTACCTGCGTAGGCGAGTACGCCTTCGACGGTCGACAATCCCGGCATCTTCGCCGAAGAGGAAATGCCATGCTCGATCGAGTCGATACGACTGAAGCGATAGCGCTGCTGATCGATGATGGCTGACGATAGCGTCGGCACCGAACTGCAGCCACTGAGGATCGCCACTCCTGCCTGTTTCGCCAAGGCATCGAGTACGCCAACGCCGTTGACGAAGGTTCGGCAGTCAGACAGGTCGCAGTAGTTCACGCCAGCCTCGATGCAGCTCTCGGCGACCGCATAGGATTGCCCCTGAAACGGGCCGCCAGTATGGATGACCAACTGGATGTCCATCGAGCGCAAAACGGATTTGAACTCAGTGCCCATGGCATTGCCGCACCAACTTTCGGCGACAGTGCCCGATTGGCTTTTCAACTCATCGACTTTGCGCTGCAACTTGTGTGGATCGCGGCCCGAGATCACCAGTTCCACATCTGGCATTACCGCCAAATGCCTGCAAACGATGCTACCGAAGTTTCCGTAGCCACCGACCACCATCACCCTGAACACCATTCAACTCTTCCCTAACTGACAGGCTGCTTTCAGCCAATAATGACTGCTTTATGCCTGTAATGTCAGGCGGCTTCGCTACCCTTCATTGAGTCCCTCCCCGCACCGACCGTCGAACTTCAGCCTGTATGGCATAAGCCGGCGCCTCCACAGCATTGAAATCTTGTGTATAGCGCTGGGCAAATCCTTCTACCCCCCATTCCCGAAACTGCTGCACGTGCTTCAGTTCGTGAGCCCAGAGCGCGATGTCCTGTTCTGCGGTTTGAGTGTCCCGGAAGAGGATGATGTCGATCAGCGTCACGGCACCGACGTCGGGGTTTTGCAGCATGGAAGTGGCGGCGCTGAATTGGCCGTTGTCGCTCACTTTGTAGTGCGCGGCATCAAGGACGCTGGGGTCGTACCAGCGCAGCAGTTGCTCCCGGATGTGCGGTGGAATGGGTTGGATCTCGGCGCTGGCTGCTTCAGCGCGGGCTTGGGTCAGCCACAGCGCCAGGGCAGGTGCCGCGACCTGGTAGACGCCATCAGGCACCTGCCCCAGATCTGGCAGGCAGATGCAGCCGTTCAGGCACACTTGTTTCTCGCCAGGTGGGCAGGCGTTAGTCTGGGCTTGCACTACAGGAGTCAGGCCAAGAACAGACAGCGCCACCAGGCATGTGATGATGGGCGGCATTGGGCCCTCCAGAGACGGAAGCAGCGCGAACAGCGGATCACAATTGATCGATGACCCGCATAACTTTAGCGCACCCTTGTCGGGTCTCTTCTCGATGATTGCCTGGGGGTAATTGCTGCCCTCACAACGACAGCAACAGTCGATCAGAAGTGATCGGACTGGGTATACGGTGTCTCATGGTGGAAGAGATCGCATTGGCCAACCCAAAACATACCTTGAGCAAACGCGGCTAGGCGCGTTTACACCGCTATAGTCGACTCTATTGCCGACCGTACTTCCAGGAGCCTTTTCCCAGTGTCTGACATGCCGAGCAACTTCGCCTACACAAAACGCTTCAACGCCGTACTCGCCTACATCGATGCCAATCTTGAAGGTGACTTGTCGGTGAAGACGTTGAGTCATGTGGCGAACTTTTCGGTGTTTCACTTCCATCGACAATTCAGCGCGTTCGCGGGTGTGCCGGTCTCACGTTATGTGCAACTGATGCGGCTACGACGCGCGGCACATCGCCTGGCCTCCCTCGCTGATCACTCGGTACTGGACGCGGCACTCGGTGCCGGCTTTGAAAGCCCCGAGGCATTTTGCAGGGCGTTCAGGCGGGCGTTCGGCATGACCCCGAGTGCGTTCAGGAAGGAACCGAACTGGCAGGTCTGGAATGCGGTATTCGCAATCCCTCATTTTTCCAGGACTATCATCATGCAAGTACGAATCGTGGAATTCCCAGAAGTCAGGGTCGCAGCGCTTGAGCACTGCGGACCACCCGGGCTCGTCAATGAGAGCGTGCGCAAGTTCATCGAGTGGCGCATGCAGAGCGGACAGTCGCCGGTGGCATCGAGTCGCAGCTTTGGCATTCCCTATGGCAACCCCGACACGACACCTGCACAAGCATTCCGCTTCGCCATCTGCGGCGAGATTCACGAGGCTGTGGCGCCGAATGAGTTCGGCGTGCGCGAGATCGTCATTCCTGGCGGTCGCTGCGTCGTGGTGCGACATACGGGGTCACCGGATCACATCGGCGAAACGATCTATCCGATTTACCGCGATTGGCTTCCTGCCAGTGGCGAGGAACTCCGTGACCACCCGCTGTTCTTCAATTACCTGAGCGTCTATCCCGAGACGCCGCAGGATCAATGGCAAACTGACGTGTATGTTCCGCTTCAATAGCGGAGCAAGCAGCTTTCGACCCTGACGGACATTGACGAGTGTCCGCTCAGGGTTGGCATCCACATCAACGACGACAGCTTCTTTGCCCGTAACCCAGGGCCTGTTAACGCTTCGCGACAAAGTCAACGAGGGGAAAGCGCAAACCCGCGAAATCCTCGACTGCAGAAAGCCATCCTGACCGGTCGCTTTCCAGTCCCATTGGCAAGTTTTCAAACCCTGTACTACTGTCATCTCGTGCTGGATGCTCGGGATCGCGGACGTTCGATCTCCCCCAAGGTCATGGAATGAAGACCCCATCGTGAACACACAAGTGTTCCAACCGCTGTGCATACGACGTGTACGACGAGCCCAATGTGGCTCCGGTTCACAGGGAGGTGCTTATGGTGGCTTCAGGTCTAAAGTCTCGGCAGCAAATGCTGAGCATTCGCCATTGTATTGATACGAAACACGCTGCTTCCCTCCTCTGGCATCCCGGCTCCCGATTTCAGCCCGCTAAGTACCAGTAACTGAACATGCGCAGCATGCATTGCCTGAGCATGTGCCTGGCGCTGTTGCCTGCCGGCACGGTTATGGCTGACTCTCTTCCCGGATTATCGGCGTCTTGTACGGAGCAAGCCGTAGATAACCTGCTGGGGCTTCCGCCCATACCAGATGCCTCGTCACCTGAGCATCTGGTGGAAAAAATCCAGCTTGGCAAAACGCTGTTCTTTGACAAGCGTCTGAGTGCTGACGGCTCGATCAGCTGTGCCTCTTGCCATAATCCCGAACGAGGCTTCATCGACGGTTTGCCGCGCGCCCAGGGCATCCATCGCCAGCTTGGAACACGCAACACACCTACCCTCGTCAATGCGGCTATTGCCGGAACTCAGTTCTGGGACGGGCGCCGTGACAGCCTCAAGTCGCAGGCTACGGATCCCCTCTTTAACCCGATCGAACACGCCGTGAATGATGAGGCGCAGTTACTCCATACCATTCGGCAGGACATTCAGTATGTTGCGGCTTTCGAGAAGGTGTATGCGGCCTCCCCTGAGACGTTAATGGCCACGCAAGTTGCACAAGCCATCGCGGCCTACGAACGCACCCTAGTGGCTGGTAACTCTGCATTTGATCGTTATCGCTATGGACACGACAAAACAGCTCATCCAAGCCAGTCGCCCTCTGGTTCTGACGCCCCTGGAAAAACCGATTTGGTGGCGTTTATCTAACCAGTTGACGGCATGGAGCGGTGCCTCCTTGCTGTATGACGCCAACGGCAATATGACCAGTGACGGCAGCAACACTTACACCTGGGATTCGCGCCAGCGCCTGAGCACGCTCACGGGAACCGTATCCGGGAGTTTCAGTTATGACGCGGCCAACAGGCGCAGCCAGAAGACAATTTCCGGCCAGACCACCAGTTATGTCTTCGACGGTGTCAATCTGGTGCAAGAGCTGACCGGTACTGTCACCCCCACGGTACAGGCCAATCTCCTTACGGGCGGTTTGGACGAAGTATTCAGCCGCACCGAGGCCAGCGGCAACACCTACAGCTACTTGACTGATGCGCTGGGTTCAACCCAAGCGCTTACCGACAGCACTGGCGCGTTCACCACGCAATACACCTATGACCCTTATGGCCAAACCAGCAGCCCCGGCTCCGCCAGTACCAACAGCCAGCAGTACACCGGGCGGGAAAATGATGGCACGGGTGTCTATTATTATCGGGCACGGTATTACTCTCCAGGCTTTGGACGGTTTATCTCGGGAGATCCGATTGGACTTGCGGGGGGGGGATTAATACGTATGGTTATGTTGGCGGGAATCCGGTTTCTTACATTGACCCTTTAGGGCTATGGCGTCTTCCAGACTTCCTCGCAGTAAATATAAATATCGCAATTCCAAATCCAATAACGGACACGTATTTTGGCTGATCGGGAACTGCTAGTTTAGATCGATATGGGAACTGGTACGGGAGCGTATTAGGTGCAGAACTTGGAAAGTCTGCTAACATTATAACTGGAAGCATTACTGCAAACTGGATAAACCAGTCATGTAACGCTATAGAAAATCAGCTCAATAACTTCTTGTCGGGAAATGGAGTTAACGCTGCTGCTGGTTTCTGGGGGGGATTTCTGAGACGTGGTCACCAGGTAATGGGTTTGCAACAGGGGTTGGATTGATTTCGCCTCAACTAGGTGCTAGTTACAATTATTCCTCCCAAGAGGCTGGGAAGGCTGGATCAGGATGGTGAGAATGAAAAGCGTCGGATTGTTATTATTGATTATTATACTGTTCTCAGTAGGAGTAATGTGCTTGTTTTTTCTCGAGCAAACCCGAGAAATTGCAATAAAAGTGGCTGACTGGGCATACGCATCAAAAAACCACCCACTCAAGACCCTGGTTAGATCAAACAACTACTTGAACATGCTTAGGATGGTGGGCGCGATAGCCCTCTTTACATCTTTTTTCTTAATATGGGCATGGATAAAAAACTTATAAAAAAATACACACATATGGAGATCACTCTTGGCATCTGCATGGAAATACCCCACCCCGGCG
>NZ_JBFTML010000111.1:0-4814 GCF_056396925.1 Pseudomonas sp. 05N433
ATCGCTGACGTAGTCGTCGAGGCTCTCGGGAAGTAAGGTGCCTTGGCCTCGATGTTCACCTTGGATAAAGCGCTTCATGGGCGATCCTTGCGATGAAATCCTCAGAAATCATAGCAAGGGTTCGCGGAGGCGTTTTTACACACTCTGGGTCGGTTGCAGCCTTGGCGACAGGCAGAAACCGGCCAAAAAGCGTCGTTCGAGTATTTTTAGGAGACCGCGGGCGATTCAGTTTTGACTCGATGGCATGCGAGCTTGAAGCTCCTCGATTGTAAGCACTGGAATATGCCGATGAAGCATTGCATGGCAGTTTGGACATACAGGACGAAGATCCGTTATAGGATCTAGCATGTATGCCTCTCCGATCTCACTGAGTGGTTTCAAATGATGAACATGAATGAACCCCTCGCCTAAATCACCATAGATTGCAGCGAAGTCGAATTGACACACAAAGCACTCCCACCCCCAATGACTGATGCATTTCAGTCGAGCCCCTCTGTCCCGCTCGTAAACCTTCGTCATCACCATTTTGGCTGCGCCCTCAACCACCGATCCCAAATCTATCTGGCTTGTCGGCTGTTCGGTGCCATCGAATGGAGTTCGTAGGGGAGAAAAATCCCAGACTACCTGCACAGGCGTTGTGTTGAACACTTCATGCGGCCTTCCAGTGCCCGCAAATGTGAATAGATCACGGTCATCAAAACGATAAAAAATGTAAATTTTGTTATGAGGCTTTAGCAGTCGTTGGATTGAGTCATGCTCCAACTTTGATGGACCCTTGCCAGACCAGACTAGGCGATCACCATCAAAATGATTGGCGTAATCATGTCCCGTTCGGCCACTAACACCTACATTACAAAATATGAAGAAGTTCCCCTCGTGCTCTACATAGCCGGTAAACCAGGGCCCACCCTTTGGCTCGGGATTCAATTTGAGTATCTTGAAGATACTCGACCTGCTGTACTGCTTGGCTAAGAAAAAAGGCAAAGTCGTAGATCGGGTTTGAGATATCGCAGTTTCAAGGGGTATTTTAGACTTTGGCAGAGATGGCTGTACGGATTGCGACCCCTCACTTTGGTCACTGGATTCTGGTTCGTAATCTGCCGCATTCAACCGCTTGTTAGCAGCGTTAACAATGTGCTCATCAAAATGGTGCCGCCACCTGCTCTGAAGGACCAGAGCCTCCACCGAAAGGTCCAGCCTGCCACCTTCCCACAGCTTGGTGAAGCCTTCTGAAGGATTTGGTTGAGATATCAAGGCGACCACCGTCTGATACCCGCCGACAGAGCCGAGCATTTGTAAAAAATAGCTAGGTCTATAGTTAAGCGCCTTCTCCGCCTCCAGTGCTTTGTCGTGTAGAAATCTCGTAAACGCTGCATTTTCACTATGTGTCATCGCCATATCTCTAAATCCTCCCTAGTTTCGTAGATATATCAAAGGGCAGCTTCTAGCGGATTTCTGCCTGTTACAAGGGGCTGTAACCAACCCATTTAAAACAGGTGCCTATTGGCCGATACCAAACACACAGCCAAAGGCCGGCGGCTATCTGGTGCATACCTGGCGACTTCAGTGAATCGGATCGGCTGTCTGCCAGATCTGCGCGTGGGCCTGAATCTTGAGCTGAGCCGTTTCTGGGTCCGCACGGAGAAGGCTGGTAGGGGCGCGGGCGGCCAGAGCATTAAAGGATTGCCCAAGGCTCCAGGATTCCCGCTCATCGATGATGATCAGCCGGTCATGTAGCGATCGATCAGACGCAAGCCTGGCTTCCAGTGGGCGTGCCGATCCATATTGCTGCGACCAGTGTCTTACCGCCGGCGCCAACGCGACCTTGCGTCCGCTGGCATCTGTCAAGATCATCGTTGTGATGCCTTCAGGTACGAGGACAGCAAAGTCGGTCAGCAGATTAGCATCCGCATAGGGGTCGACGAACATCACTGTGCTTTGGGCTTCAGTCAGGATCTTCGATAGGGCGGTGAACGCGGAAAAAGCCTCACCGACTGGGATGAAGGCGCCGCGGGCGGAAGGTGATGCCTGTAGTTCCGCACGGGCCAAGGCACGATTAAGGACAACTGTCATTTGCTGCACGTAATCAGGGTAGCTACGTATGGAATGCAAGTTTTCTGCAGCATGGTTGAAGGTGGCTGTATCCATGAGATTGCCACCTTGCTCAATAAGGGCTGCAGCACGACCTAGCCATCGCTGCCCCTCAGCAGTCTGCCATTGATTAGTGTTCATGTCTGGCATCCCGGCAATCAGGTAGCCGAGCTCGTGATAGAGGCGATCAGGTTCCATGGGCATAGTGGCTTCGGCTCTCCGAAAAGTGAGGCATGAAGCTAGCATAGGCGAGTAGAGAGAAGTTGTAGGGACGCTACAGCTACACAACGTGACGGCTGCTTAGAAATTGCTACAAGGGCCAGGCTTGGGAGCTTTTCGGGCCAGCAAAGCGGGGTGCCGGTGGAAAGCTATGCTCAATCCATCACCGAAAAAGCTGACGACTCTAGATTGTCAGCGGCAGTAATCGACCCAATATGGCGATCGTTATCGGCTTAGTGTGGTATATCGGCTACTGTGCTTCAGCCTCACTCGGCCTAGCCTAGGAACGCAAATGAAATGGAAGAGCAGGAATCTCAGAGAACTCGCCCACATTGTTTGTGGCGACTCTGAGCACTTTCGGTATCGTTCAAGCAGTTACATCACTGAGTTCTTTCAAGACTGTGACTTAGATTACGCCCACGACGGTTCGACCCGATGGGCATGGGTTGCAAGCAGACTGGAGGAGGTGTTGGCTCTACCGCATTCCAGCCCTTCGGTTCCGCCTGATGCTTTCATCCGGATCATCCGTGCAACTCTCGACAAGGGCGACGCGCAGGAGGGTGATCCGGACAGAAACAAAGCACTTGCCGCGCTTAATGCTGTGCTGGCGCGTGAAGGTTGGGAAGCGTTCTACGACGAGCACGGCCTCGGCCAGTTGCGCCACAATGCCACGAACACCATTGCGCAGATGGCGAACCCGCATCGCCCGCTGACTCCAGCAGAGATGGAGCGCCGTGAGCAACTCACCACGTACCTCGACAAGTGCTCCGAAGATGAGCTGATCGAGGAGGTGCTGCTGCCGCTGTTCCGTCAGCTTGGATTTCATCGCATCACGGCAGCGGGTCACAAAGACAAGGCGTTGGAGTACGGCAAGGACGTGTGGATGAAATACACCCTGCCGACCCTCCATGTCCTCTACTTCGGTATCCAAGCTAAAAAGGGCAAGCTGGACTCAGCAGGTGTCGGCAAGCCTGGTTCAGCGAATGTCGCCGAGATTCACAATCAGGTGAACATGATGCTCGGACACGAGATTTTCGACTCGGAACTGAATCGACGAGTACTGGTTGACCACGCATTCATCGTCGCCGGCGGCGAGATAACAAAGCAGGCAAGAAACTGGCTAGGCAACAAGCTGGATGCCACGAAGCGTTCTCAGATCATGTTTATGGACAGGCACGACATCCTTAACCTGTTCATTGTTACGAATCTGCCGTTGCCAAAGAATGCTCTGCCTCTCCGGAAGGTGATAGTCCCCTTCGACGACATACCGTTCTAGCGAACGGGAGTGTTACGGGGCTGGGCAGCCTCTGGCCACCGACTGACTGTTTCTGGCCGATTCTGTTGAAAAAGTCGGTTTCCCCCAAAATGTTCGAATACTGGTGGGTGAAAACACCTCTTTTGCACGCTGCTACGTAAAATCCGACTCCGGAAAAGCCTCTGCTGAAAGCAAGGATTTCAATCTCAGGCGCGTATTTTTCTGCCGTGGAAACCAAGCCGGACTTTTTCAACAGAATCGGCCGATTGCTGCCTATCGCGAAAGACCGCAATCGGCCAAAAGCTGACGATCGATTAAAGGCAGCTTTAGCCGGTAGCGGACGCTAGTAACTAACCGCTATCGGCTCATATAAACCCGCTTACTAAATTATTCGAGGGTAGTTACAGATATCCACACTATTTTCGTCCCCCTTTTGAATTAGAACGCCTCGTCTTAGGGACTGTATCTTCCGCAGCTTGGAAAACAGTGTCACCGAGATTGAGCTTGCTTTTATCAGCAACCTTCATGAACTCGCTAACAAACTTGTAAAGCATTTCGGTTTCGACAGTGCTAACTGGTGCTTCTGCTTCTACAACCGCGCCACTATGGTCCGCGTCCCTTATAGTTCCTGCCGACTTGAGCCTAAACTGACATACCACTCCTGGAATAATTTCCATCGACAGAACTTTTGGCAGGAGTTTTGGCAGCTCTTGAAAAGTCCTCTCGTTATCTAACGAATCAAGCCATTGATATTCGGCCCATGAAATGTCACAAGAAGAGATCTCCTCCCAAGAAAAGCTACTTTTGAGTAATTTTTCAATATTTTTGACTGCCCGGGCCCAAGCTGGATCCCAAGAAGTAGGCCCGCATAGTGCCGCGATTAGGCCGAACCAAACATAAATTGAAGGATTGCGCTTCACAATGTCTTTCAAAAGAAAGACATGAGAAGTTCCACGTCCAACTAAAAAGGCCGCTAATGCGATTTCCAACTCTGCCTGATCATTGTGATCTCGTGAGCCGCCTAAACGGGCCGACCAGTCTTTCGAGAATTTTCTAAAAGCAACAACACGATTTTCAGCGGAGTCACTCAATAACCCCATATAATCCGTTATCGAAGGTCCATTGCCGAATAAATCTTTATTATCTGGATGACATGCTTGAAGGAGCTGTTCGGCTCCGGCGTTATCGTTCCAAGAAATACTAACTCTACTCCAAATTGGCTGCAAGGATTTGATATGGATTAGACGAT
>NZ_JBFTML010000112.1:0-4649 GCF_056396925.1 Pseudomonas sp. 05N433
ATACATTCCTGCGTTACGAAATCGTCCTTATGAGCAATCGACGCTCTAGCCACCGAAAAACTGTATGTAGCAGTAGCACGCGATAGAGGAATCGACGCAACCAAAATATCCCCATCACTTTGTGCCAACATCTCTCCAAGTATCACCGATGGCCATCGGTCTGGGCGGGACCAAAAGAACTTGCCCTGGCCTGCAGTTTTTTTGACAGAATCAAAATCAGCCCTACTGACTACTCGGCCAAACTGACTTAGTGGAAAGGTTTCTGGAGCATAAGTTTTGAGCCACGCAAACAATTCAAAAGTTTTTACTGGCGGCAAAATAATTAGATAGGGAGATGAGTAGCCGTGCCCAGAGCTTTGCTTAGGGTATCCAAGAATCGCTCCCAAACCAATAGGCTCCACCGCTTCAATAGAAAGCTTTGGTGTATATGGGCTATTCAGCATCGAAAATAATGCATCCGGCAAATCATCCCGCGAAGAAAATTCGAAGTTTAGCTCAGTCATCGTTAATCATCCGGGAAAAGATTATCAAGGCCAAATAAAGTAGGCTTGGCAAATGCTGCCTCTACTTTAATAGTGGTTTCTCCGCATCTATAAACATTCAGTGCTGTCTTAGCGCGCGTGACACCTGTATAAATCAGCTTTGTCCGTCGCAGCGGGAATTTTGTAAGACCTTCAGCGCCAAAAATATGTACACACCTAAACTCAGTTCCTTTTGAGGCATGCAGCGTCATGATGTGAATTAAGGCGTCTCCTGAAAAAGTCGCATCAGAATCCACTCCGTGAGTGCAAAGCATGCCTTTTAATTGCGTTGCCTCAAGGTAATTCTTTACTTCTAGTCGGTCTTCTTGCCGAGGGCAAAATATACCAATTGCCTCATCAGGAAACGCATCCAGCTGAACCTCGATTAATTCAAGAATTTTATTTAATTGTTCAACCCTAGGCTGACTCGGGTGCAGTATCGCTGAAGACTCCCCCTGAATGGTCGGGTCATAGTTGCAGGTGGACTCCAGAGTTACACCTCCTTTTACTGGAGGCATTAGCTTATCTGCGACCTTAGCAATCTCTTGTCCAATTCGAAAGTGACGAGTTAACCGATGTGTATCTAGCCCAAGCGCCCCGGCAGTTCCCATACCGTCCTGATTATAAATGCCTTGTCGCTCATCGCCACATATACAGACTTTGTCTGAAAGTTCTAGTAAAGCTGTGAGTTCACCTACAGAGAGATCCTGAGCCTCATCAACAAAAATAGCACTGTACATTTTCTCTGAGGGCCTAGCTTCGTTTGCGGCTATCAAATTTTTCAATGCTTCATTTCGAGAATCGTCATCAAAATCCCCCTCACTCCACTTTACCTTGCTTCCGAGATTAAGATTTACATACTCAGCGAGCCATGAGTGAAATGTTTTAATTTGGCTAGCTTTTACAAAACCTTTTGCGACAGCTCCGCTCCGAATGAAGTCAGCAAGAGAGCGAGTGTAGGTTATGAATAAAATATCTTTTTCACCACTCCCCACCATAACCTCAGCACGGAGAAGGAGTAAATTAGTCTTTCCAGACCCCGGCGGCCCTGATAAAAGATAGCGTCCTTCCATCGGTAGCCCGATAAAATCGATTTGCGCTTGATCCATTTCTTTCTTGCTACGCCACCAATTACCGTTCATCACTCACCCTCTTAAGTTCGATCTGTCTTCCATAAAGTGATTCAATGGAGTCAGCTACTGAACAATGTGACTCTACTTCACCGAGAGCGTTCTCGACAATTTCAGCTATCGATTCAGCAATAATACTTCCAGCATCATCTATGGCATCAGACATTGAGACCGTACCTAGAAGCTTAAGCATGTCCGGATCAAGCGCAAAATCTGATTCGGGCTGGTATATAAAACCCGATGCAAGAATATCGACCGAGCCAGCATAGAGCCCCGCCTTCCAGTAAAAACTAATATGAGCCACCACTGCCACATTATCACTGTATGCGAATTGAAAGCTCACAACCTCTCTGTTGCTCACTTTTGATTTGGAAAAGGATAAAGGCAAATCTGTTCCGCAGACGGAAATTAGCAATAGTTTAATTTTATCGATCAACGATTCCTGGAACCGATCTCGATCAAAATTCAATGCTCTTTCGGAATCGGTTTGCTTGTTTGGCCTGGATTTCAAGCGAGCTCGAAGTTTATTAAGCCCAACATTATGCTCCTGCACCTCAAAGTCAAGCCAGTCGACAAGCGTCAGCCTAGCCTGCATGTCCTTATTTAGACATTTAGCCGCCAGCGATTTCAAATATGCCAAGCGACTGGGATTTCCATCTTTAAAATTTGGTGGGTTCAGAAGCACTGCTTTTGCGACGAGCCAACGGTTCCCCGCTTCTATTTCAGCTCTGAACAGAGGCTCTTTCATTATCAAATCATGCAAAACCGCACCTACTTGATAAATATTGAGCCCCTGCCATAGCTCACGCGAAGGTTCATCCAAACGAAACAGATATTCAGGAGAGCTGTATTGAGCAGTGGCTAAAAAGGGCCTTTGAGCACCCTGGTCGGTATCGGCAGCACCGGGGCCGGGATCAAATTCACGAACAACGCCCAAATCTAAAAGCTTCAGTTTCCCCCAGCACTCTGAGACATGAATATTTTCAGGCTTGATATCTCGGTGTACGATGCCGTGAGCTTCGAGATAAAGAACGGCACTTACCAGTTGCCGTATAAGTACTTCGACGGAGGCATCAGGTACGTGTTTAAGTACCTCTTTTAATCTCGGCCATTCAACATATTCCATTTCAATGACAGCGGTATCATCGAAGTTTTCTATCGAAAATGTTTGAACTAGATGGTCGCATTCATGACCTATGAGCCTACGTTGGAGCCCTAAACGCTCTTGCTCTTTCGACCCCACCTCATCGCTAATGAATCTCGGGTCGAAAACTTTAAAAGCTCGCTTGTCTTCGCCATTAATTCCACGAAATACTGCTGCAGAACCACCGGCGGCGAGAAAATTAATCTCCCATCTCACACCGCTTTTTTCAAGATATCGCTCAAGCGTAACCTGTAACTCATCGATTTTTTCTTGTGACAAATCAGGCATACCTAACTCCTTTAGGCACGGTCGCCTGTTGGCGGCTACCGGCAACCTACGTACAGATTGCCACTATTAATGGCAGTCTGCCAAACCTAAAGCCTAAGCATATGATTCTCCGCTGTGACTCGGACGCGGCTATTCATGAACGGCAGCTTATGGCCGTTTTCTGCCTGTCACGACTGACCAGGGTTGCCTCCAAATCCCACTTCAGATGAAAGCCGCTTTCCACCAAGCGCAGTCTCTCGGTTGCAGATATGAAATTTAGGGCGATCATGAGCCCACCCAGAAAGCCAAAAAACCGGCCAAATTCATTTCCGCAAATAAATTTCCACCCCTTGATTTCAGAGGCCTCCAGAGCATTAATGAATACTGCCTAGCGGAAACAAATAAAACCTAAGACATTGAAATATAAGGATTAATCTTCGGACTTGAAAACCGTCGACTGTAACAGGTCCATGAGTTCGAATCCCATCGCCTCCGCCATCTTTATACGACAAAGCCCTGATTTTTCAGGGCTTTGTCGTTTCTGGGGTTTGAAGAAGTCAGCGCCGCTCGGCATGTGTTCCATAACTATTCTGGAAGCGTTCCAGAACTAACCCGCGTTTACCCTCCTCCGGCGTCCTGCCGATCGTTAAACATCCTTCATGTAACGCGATGCAGCACCCCATGCTTGCAGGGGCGCTAAAAAGCTATAAAAAACAGTCCTTTAGAACGGCGCCCACTGCAATCGATGCCGTACCGTGATTGACCGTGTTTCACGTTTCCCCGCAAAAGTCCCTACAGGCTTTCGACAAGAAAGCCCTGCATTCCGGCGTCCTGCCGACCGAACACAATCATACCTCCCTGCAATATCAAGACTGCGCATAAAGCACCCCATCGACCTCTTCCAGACCACTCAGCGTGAAACCGAGCGTTGCCATGCTGGTCAGGCGAGCATCAAGAAGAGGCCGAAGCGGTGGCACATCACCCGGCCAGGCACCGTGCCGCAGAGATGCGCTGCTGGACGTTCTTTTCAGGATGTCAGACGGCGCGCTGGAGAAAATGATATCTCCCTTTACTGGCTCGGTGCTGGCGATGTCTCTTTTGGATCTGGCGACGCCACGCTCTCTCATGGACACGATCAGGAACTGCATTGCTTCCTCGATACTGAATAAAAACACAGCATCCAAGGGATATGGTGATTGCTCAATTTATCGCTGACGATCGGTTAGGTTTTACCACTCGTCGGAACCGTCAATTTATAAAGGTCTGGATACCTTGCATTTACGCGTTTACAGGCTTGACTGTAGTCTTGCCTAAACTTGAGATCAGGCAATCTAACATCGCTATATTATATATGGCATATTCATTGAGTTAACCTAACTACTGATTTCTGTAGCAGTGGCAAGTCTGCGTTTGTTTTAAACAATAGGGAGCCAACTCATGGAATACTCAATCCAAAAAGGAATATAAATATGAGCATCACAATCACAAACGGAGCAAGCAGAACGGTCCAAATTGCAGTCAGCGTATGGGGGCGAGACGGTAGTGACGATTATTATGCACTGGAGCCCGGCAAAGGTGATACATGGG
>NZ_JBFTML010000113.1:0-4426 GCF_056396925.1 Pseudomonas sp. 05N433
AAATATCAGTGAGTGATGTGTTGTTCTTTCGGGCCTCTTCGCGGGCAAGCCTCGCTCCTACAGGGGCGTGGGTGTAAATCCGTAGGAGCCAGGCTTGCCCGCGAAGAGGCCTTCAAATTGGAACACCCCCCGTGGTCGACCCCCGCACAATCAACCGTGCCGGAAAATCCAAAGTCCGCACCGGCCCGTCATCCCCACGCAAACGCTTGAGCAAACACTCAAACGCACTCGCGCCAATGTCCTCGGTCGGCTGGGCGAGGGCGGTAATCCCGCTGCCCACCAGCGGATACCAATCCAGATCATCCAGGGCGATCAACCCGACATCCTCAAACAGGTTGCACTGCAATTCACGCAACGCATGGGTACTGGCCAACGCCGCAATACCGTTGGCGCAGAACAGCGCTTTCGGCCTGGGACCAGGGGTATCAAGAAAGGATTTCAAGCGATCGGCCAGATCACCGCCAGTTTCAACCACCGCGCCCGAGAGCGCCGGACGCTGCTCGATCTGCGCCTTGAAGCTGCTGACCCGCTCGATCCGCGAACTGGTGCCGTCAAACGGCTCCGTCACCATCAGCACATCGCGATAACCGCGTTGTTCAAGATGGGCCACGGCGATCTCGACGGCGGCGGGATTGTCCAGCCCCACCAGATCGCTATCGAACTGCTCGACCTTGCGATCCACCAGCACCATGGGCATTTCCCGCTGCAATTCGCGCAACTCATCCACGTGGTGGCCGAGGGTATTAACGATCAAGCCTTCGATGTTGTACGAGCGCAGCAGCGCCAGGTGCTGACGTTCCTGCTCGTCATCGCGATCGGTGTTGCACACCACCAGGCTGTAGCCGTGCCGACGGCAGGCGGTTTCCACACCATGCATCACGGCAATCGAATAAGGGTTTCGGATATCGGCCACCAACATGCCGATCAGACGCGTGCGCCCACGTTTCAGGCCGCGGGCCATCTGGTTAGGGCGGTAGCCCAATTCGGCAATCGCCTGCTCGATGCGCAGGGCCGTGGCATCGGAGAGCAGGGCGCGGTCGTCGCCGATGAAGCGCGAGACGCTGGCCTTGGAGACGCCGGCGTGTTCGGCGACGTCGAGCATGGTGACGCGGCTGCGCTGGGCGGCGGAGAAGTCGTTCACGGATAGACAGCCTTCTTATTGGAATTATTCAGGGGCGACCGCAAGGTCTGAAACCGGTTTCAGATAACCGCATAACCCATCGGCTCGTCAAGTTTGAAAAGGTCTGAACCCGACGACAGGGCCGGAGTATTCCGACCAGCGGTAGTTAAACCTGTCAGATCTGACAGTAGGCGAGATTGCGATTACTGCGTTTAATTTCTCCCGAAGCAAAGGGTTTTCAAGGCCTCAGGAGAACGGCGGATGAGCACATCAACACCCATTGGAATATTCGCCGCGCCATTAAGCATTGACGGTGTCGGTGCCGATAAGGTGCTTCCGCCGGACGCGCACCTCAATGGTGTGACACTGCGAATCCCCCCTTGGCCCGCACCTTCGCTCAAACCGGGCAAGAGTGATTTGCTGCAGATCTGGATTCGAGAGCCTGGGGCAACGTCCGACACTCGTTTTTACCACAACCTTTTTCCCGTCAAGGTGGAGTTTCCGACCTCTATCCACTTGCCCTCGCAGTTCCTGCAACTGATAGGTGACATCACTCTGACCTACAAGGTGACGTCTGGAGATACCGAGAACGAGGATGACTCGCTGGCGCAGGTGTTCATCCTCAAACGCCCGGTCCCGGTCAACCTGAAGGAACCGGTCTTTCCCAACGCAACCTTGTGGGGTTACCTGAATTGCAGGACGTCTCCAGCGATCTGGGTGGTGGTCACTGTGCGTGTTCCGGCACAACCGGGGCGGTTCCTTGCAGGCGATGTGTGTGAACTGGGATGGGTAGGCTTCAGCAGCCTCAACGGCAGCGGTAACGCCATTCCAGGCACGGCGCTGAGCATGCGCAAAACATTGACGCAGCAGGAAGCCGATTCAGCGCAGGGCTTCGACTTCAGGCTCGAAAGCGACAAATACGAAAAACATATCAAGCCTATGGTCATCAACGCATCGGCACTCGCTCAGTACACGCTTTATCGAAAGGGTGTCGCTCTGGGTCGATCGGCCCCGGGCCTGGTAAAGATCGACCGGGGCGTATCGGGGAATCCACCTTGCGGCCCATAACCCAAGGAGTCTCAAGTTCAACCGTTGTAGAACACACAAACGCAAGAAAAACGTCAATCCCAGGAACATGCAGCCAGGAGTCGCGAGATTTTTCATTGGGACACAACGTTGATGGTTCAACGATTAATTCATCCATGGAGCATACGAACATGAATATGCAGGTTAAATCTGGCGGTGTCCTTGCCTTGCCTCCGACTATTGTCGGTGTGTTGCCTGATGGCCGAATTCCCTATCAACAACTGAAAGTCGACAGACTGGTCAAATTTCAATTGGCCGATGTCGATGACAAAACGCCTGAAGGCGCTCACAGAATCCAACTTCACCTGCACCCGAAAGGGATCAAGCCCGTACCATTCGACCCGACATGGGTGGTTTTGGAGTTGTTGAAAGCCAATCAGCCAGCGGCTGACTGGACGTTTCCGATCGATTTTGACGTGACTGGAGCTGCACTCGACCGACTGGTCGACAGGTTTGATATGAACGGCGAATACGCGGAATACGGCGCGACATTCATTATTTATGACGGCAACAGCAACGACGATATATCTAATCCACCTCTTGAGTTCAAAGTCGATCTGACCGGGCCTTACCAGCGCCAACCCGGTACGGGCAACGGCACCGGCCCCCGGCCTGTGTTGATCAGCCAGACTGGCTTGCCTACGAGGATTGACGAAGCCTGGCTGGCGGATCCCGCCAACGCCGGCGGCCTCGATTTGACCATTCCTACCGGCTATACAAAATTCGAAGCGTTAACCGATCTCGTCAGTTTCTATGTTTCTACGCAAACAACATTTACAGGGATGCAGGGCGACGTCAACGGAGCCTCTGTCATCGATTTTCCGCTGCCGGTTGGCGGGGTCATCAACATTCCTCTGGCCGATCTGCAGGCGTTGAGGGATGGTTCGTACTTTTATTCCTATAACCTCAAGGATGCGCCAGGAAATATCAGCAACAACTCGGCCATCACGTTGCTGTTCAGTCGGGTAAGTGCCCCCGCCCCGGTACTGGGCGTGCCAAGGATCCCGGTCACCGGCCCCAACGGGCAAACGCCCATCACTTTTGCGACGGTGGCACCTCCTCCTTCCAAAGCCGTGATGGAAATCGATTTTCCGCTCAACTCGCGTCCAGGTGACCGGATCATCCCGCATATCTCCGATTCGGACGGTAATGTCTACGATCTGCCTGAACAGCAAATTCCACCCGCCGGCACATCAGGTCCATTGAGCTTCGTGATTGACTACGACTTCTGGGCGCAAGTCTTTGGTAACCCCAACAGACAGGACGAGGAGCAGTTTGAGTATTGGTACGAATTGAGTCGCCCTACGATACCGGTCAACCCGGTTTCGCAGCCGCAGCAATTTGGCGTTGTCGATTTTTCGTACGCCGGGCCTGAGCAACCGAACCTGCCAGATCTGACCAACCCCAACATTGTGCCGGTGGTGGTTCAGGGCGCAGGCGCTCCGGTGCCCGCTCCCAACACACTCGGCTCGGCCCAGGCAGGGCTTGCCGCCACCATGACCTGGACGTTGTGGACAGATCCAGACCGACTGGTGACAGGGCGTGAAATCGTGACGTTCTACTACCAGGGCAAGCAAGTAGGGAGCCCGGTGGGCGTGCAGGCTGGGGATACGACGGTCACCACGCAATTGCCTTGGGCCACGATCCTGGCCGAAGGCAACGGCAGTGGTGCAACGGCGCGAGAAGCCTACATCACCATCGGATACCCTGGCAGCGCGAACGTGATGACGCAGACGCCCGTGACCCCGGTCAACGTGACAGCCATCGTGATCAATCTGCCTGCGCCACAGATCATCGTTTCAGCCTTCAGAACAGCCACCGGGACCCTGGTGCCGGAGCGTGTCGCGACTTCCATCAACTGTCCAAGCATGGATCACCCGACTGTAGCGAACGGGCCGATGCCGCCTTACGCGGCGCGCAGCCTGCGGATCAGGATCCTGCGTGATCCCAATATCCCTACAGGCGCAATAGTGAACCTGGAATTTGAGGGCCGGGTCACCAACACGGCGGGTGGGGCTGCAATTCCCGGCACTCAGATCACGGATTCGAGGCCTATGCCAGCGACCGGAGTGCTGGAATTCAACCTGACGGACTACACCGCCATCAGGACGATCCAGCTGCCAAGCCCCGGCCCGGGTCAGYGACCTGCCACCCGTTTTGCGCGCATCGCGTATACGGTCAACGGAATCACTTCCGAGGTCATCGTCCCCGTGGCGCTCT
>NZ_JBFTML010000114.1:0-6333 GCF_056396925.1 Pseudomonas sp. 05N433
TTCCTTGATGCCGACGCGGGTCATTGGCCACACGTTGTGCGTGGTGGTGGTGCTCAGCAGGTCCAGGTACGAGCCTTCTTTGAGGAACTTGGTGCTGAAGGTCGCGAATGGGCCAAACAGGATGACGCGCTTGCCGTCCAGGACACGGGKGTCCARGTGCGGAACCGACATTGGCGGAAAAGGGGACTGATTTATTTTGAAGGAAATAAATCAGTCCCCTTTTTGCACCTTTTTGCAAGACATTGCCCGGCAGGTTCGGTGGATCAGCGAGCTGCTGGCTTGAGCCCTTTTCAGGGGTTATACGAATTGTTGCTGAGCGGTGATCCGGCAAGGTCAAAGCAGGCAAGAAGCAGAGGCTTCACTGGGCATTGAAGAGTGGATCCTTGGTGTGAAAGTTTCCATCTGCTGACCTGGCGCAGACCTGTGGTCGCATTGGCGTTTCTATAGTGGTATTTCCAACAGCAGTGAGTTTGCGTAGCTGAATGATGCAACCCGCTTTGAACGTGCTGATTTTGACAATCTGGAACTGCATTTCATAATCCTGCCCCGGCTCTGGCGTGAACACCACGGGTTTGGGCGAGCATGAAACCGAGCCAACCATGCCAAAGGTCGCAATGAAGGGTTGGTTGGCAGTCACGACATGCTCGTCGTAGAGTCGGGGTGATTCGTTGATCAGCTTGCTCTCCTTGCTCGCAGGCATGCCAATCACGCTGTTCTGATGGTCTGACTCCCTGAATGGATAAAGACCTGCGGAGTCGATATGGGCGGTTTTCCAGCCGGACTGTTCGATGGGAAAACTCTTGAGAGACTCGTTGTAAAACTTCTCGCAAGTCTGGCCGCTGACGAATCCGCCGTGCGCGTTATCGCCTGTGATCAGACGGACACGGGCGGTGGTGGTAGGGTCAAACTTGCCAGCCTCGGCTTCATTGCGAACGTCGGTTTTACTGGTGGCGCAGCCGATGAGAGTCAAACTGATTGCCAAGGGGAGAAGTTGACGCATAAGTGTCCTTTCTTTTCTGTGAAAATTTGAGAGCTTGAACGTGAATTAGGACGAACAGAGGCGGTCCGCCTGGCGACTAAACTTATCGAAGTACCTCAGTCGTTAACGGCTGATGTTCCTGGAGGAGGGGCTCGCTCTGGCCTATAGCGGCCTGAGGTCGCAAAGGTTTAGCGATAATAAAAATGGGACAAATTTATTTCCATGTGCCTCCTGTCACCGCCGCAGTGACTGGGCGGAGCAGCCCGTGGCACGTTAGGTTGTAGGTGCCTCTCGAAGGGACAGCTCCACCAGAGACAACCTTGAGAATTTACCCTTGATCAAGGCTGTTTGAGTTTCCTGGGCAAAAAAGTGAGTCCCTTGCTAAACGGCAGATCTTGCTGCCGTTTAGCAAGGGACAAAGGCGACTTGGGCTAACGCCTACTATGCTCTTCTCGCTTCAACTCATTTTCAGAAAGGAAACAAGGATGCGCTCAAGGATCGCCATCGGTACATTGCTGGTCGCTTTGCTAAGCGGCTGCACATCTGTACCCCCTCTGAATTTCTCCGTTCCAAGTATTTCGCCCTCGACTCACAAAGTGGACGCGGACCTTCGTGCAGTATCCGTTTCCTTCGCTGCCCCCAATGAGCAAACAGGAAATGTACCGTCCGATGGTGAAGGCATTCCCGAACTCTGGGAAAGGGCAGTAGTAGAAGCCATTAACAAGAGTTCAGTATTCGACGACGAGTCGACAAAAAAAGTGAATCTTTTCGTCAAAATCCAGGAGCTGGATCCGCCGGCAGCTGGCGTGACCATGGTGACTGATGCTTCTGCAAAGTACCTGCTGGTAAATCGCAAAACGGGCGAAACCTTGCTCGAAGAAACGATCATCACCCAGGGCATCGTCCCTCCAGGCTACGCCTTCGCGGGTGTCGTCCGCCTCAAGGAATCAGTCAATCGCGCCGTACAGAACAATATTCGAGACTTCCTGGCGAAACTGGAAGCTCAGAAGTTGAACTAGGCGTAAAGACAAGGTAATCGCCTTGGAAGGACGTGCTCGGTGAAACGCTGTATGACTTCGTGAGGCTACAACATCCAACGCCATTGCCTACGCCCGCTACAGAATCGGCCGGCTGTTTCGCCAGGCGGTCGCCGGTATCTTGTCTCCCGTCACCGCCCGCAGTGACCGGGCGGAGTAGCACGACTCCATTACCTGCGTACAGTTGTCATCTTTTTTCAACCCTGCACGGCTCCATTCAAAAGGACCGACGCAGCGCTCAGCGTCATATCCATCCGCCGGTGACCGATCAGGCATTCTCCTACCAAATCCTTGATTCAAAAAAACCGCGCCGTCGCGCGCGCCCTGCATGACTTTAAGCGGGCGACAGGTGCGGCCGTGCCGCAACACAACCCTAAAATTGTCAGACGCTTCCTCGTTTTTTGAAAGCGCTCACACGTTTAACGATGCGTGTTTAAAGACACCCGCTGTTACGTCCTAACGGCTACAACGCCTTGCGTCGTTGCCTACGCGTGCGCCAGAATCCGCTGGCTTGTGCGGCTGTGGGGCGGGCTATATCGTTTCCCTGTCACTGAAAAACAGTGATCGGGTTTGGTAGCCCGCTTCGAAACAGTCGCATTGCGACACCTATGCAGTCTCTTTTTTTTTGGGACTCGGCTTTATATGGTGGGCATGCGTGGGGCTCCTTCGTGAGCGCCGGGTTTCCCGTTTCGACCGGTCTACCAACCCACGTATGGCCGCCACCCTTCGTTTGGTAGCGAGGGTGATGGCTCCCCAATATTCGAAACCGGAGTTCCATCTATGTTCAAAGTGACACCTAACCCACCGGGACCTGACACCGATCCGGCATCCCCGTACGAATCCGACGATTCAAAAAAATTTCACGAAGCCGCCGAACGCGCTCTCAATTTCTACCTCAACCCGGCGGCGATCATGAACAACACCCCACGCAAACCCAGCACCATGTACATGGTTGCGCCGGATGTTGGCCATGAAGCCTTGCTGGTTCAAACGTGCGAGAACCTGGCGTCGGCCAGTGTCATGGCCAGCGACATCGCTGCATTGGTGGAGGGCACCCACCGCAATACCCTGCTGGCGCTTCAGCAGGTCATCATGCTGGCGGAACTGGCGGTGAATCGAATGCTGGATAACTTCGTTCCACCCAAGTAATCACTCAGCCCTTTACCGAGAGGCTTGCCCCTCGGTAAAGGGCTTTGATAGTTACAATGCGAAGGGCGCGCATCCAACTTCACCCTCAAATCCCCCTTCAAAAACGCCAGCGGTGACATGGTCACCAAACGGCCGATCACGCGCTGGGGCTGCTCCGCAGCCCAACGGGAGCAAGCTCCCTCGCCACAAAAGCATTTCCTTTTGGCCACTCTCGCAAATCATCTGCACTGAATCCCGCCCACAAAAAAGCCCACTGACCGTCACCGATCCAGTGGGCTTTCCGATTACGCTTCTACTTACAAAGCCATATCCGTCGCAGCATTAGCCTTCGGCGCCTTAGCCGGAGCAGCCGGAGCAGCAGCCGGAGCCGCCACCTGACCAATCACCGGCGGCGGAGTCAGCTCCARCACCTTGGCGGTGTAAGCCCACTCTTGAGCCACTTTCTCAGGGCTGTTGTTCAGCTGAGTGCCGTAGCTAGGCACGATCTGGTGCAGTTTTTCCTGCCAGGCTGGGGTGGCAACCTTGTCCTTGAACACTTTCTGCAGCACGGTCAGCATGATCGGTGCGGCAGTCGAYGCGCCTGGCGATGCGCCCAGCAGGCCGGCGATGGTGCCGTCWKSSGAAGCAACGATTTCGGTACCCAGCTTCAGCACGCCACCGGCGGCTTCATCACGCTTGATGATTTGCACGCGCTGGCCGGCTTGCCACAGGCGCCAGTCTTCGGCTTTGGCATTCGGGAAGTATTCTTTCAGGGCATTCATGCGGTCTTCGTCAGACAGCATCAGTTGGCCTGCCAGATACTCGACCAGTGGGTATTCCTTGATGCCGACGCGGGTCATTGGCCACACGTTGTGCGTGGTGGTGGTGCTCAGCAGGTCCAGGTACGAGCCTTCTTTGAGGAACTTGGTGCTGAAGGTCGCGAATGGGCCAAACAGGATGACGCGCTTGCCGTCCAGGACACGGGGCACCGCCGCCCGCGCCGATGAACACGAACTTGGCGTCGGTTTCGGTTTTGGTGCCGTCTTTCAGGTTTTTGTAGCTTACGCGCCAGCTGCCGTCTGCGTTCTTGGTGATGTCTTGCACTTCGCTAGACAACTTCAAGTCGAACTTCGGCGTGGTTTGCAGGTGCGCGACGAACTGGCGGGTGATCTCGCCAAAGTTCATGTCGTTACCGAGCGGGCTCCAGGTGGCCGCGACTTTCTGGTTCGGGTCACGCCCTTCCATCATCAGCGGAACCCATTTCTTGATCACTGCCGGGTCTTCGGAGTACTGCATGCCGGCGAACAGCGGGCTTGCTTGCAGGGCTTCGTAGCGCTTCTTCAGGAACTTGATGTTGTCATCGCCCCACACAAAGCTCATGTGCGGAGTGGAGTTGATGAACGAACGCGGGTTCTTCAGCACGCCTTGCTGAACTTGCCAGGCCCAGAACTGACGGGATATCTGGAAGGCTTCGTTGATTTCAACGGCTTTCGTGATCTGAACTTTGCCATTCTCGTCTTCCGGGGTGTAGTTCAGCTCGGCCAGGGCGGAGTGACCGGTACCGGCGTTGTTCCAGCCGTTGGAGCTTTCCAGGGCGACGCCATCGAGGCGCTCTACCATTTCCATCGACAAGTCGGGTTCCAGCTCATTGAGCCATACACCCAGCGTTGCACTCATGATGCCGCCGCCAATGAGCAGCACATCGACTTTCTTTGCCTCCGCGTAAGCGGACGTGATCCCCATCGACAAAGCCAGCCCCAGCAGGGCTGTGTTCAGTTTCTTAAACATTTGTAGCACCTATGATAAACGCCATCCGCCTCCAACCCTCATTCATGAGCAACCCAGGTTCACGGGTACGCAGGCAGCGTGCCGCGGGTTTCTGCATTCAGAAAGATTTGAAGGTGGGCACACAAGGCCGACGTGTCTCCATCGACCTCAGTTATATGTCCCTCGTGCACTGACTTCTTATCATTATTGGCTCAGCTACTTGAGCGACATTGATTCTGTCGCACGTCTGTGGACGTACGAACCGAATAAGTCAAACCAAGTTAATGCGACAGAATATCACGCCTCGGCCAGCCTGCGCGCCCGAAAGGACTCGACAGTCTAGACGGGACGAGGCCCGTGCTCGGCGTTTTTGCTCAAACGATCCAGCACAAACGCCTTGGCGTTGCGCGTCATTTGGTCGAGATGCCGGTCGCGCTGCTTTTCTGCATCGATCATTGCCCGCTTGCCGTGTTTTTGCAGCAGATACGTATGTATCTGCCGCACCTCCAAAGAACTGTAGATCGAGGTGACATCCAACAGGCCCATCAGGCCTTCAGTGGCGTGATCCCGGGTGTTCATCAGCACCTGAGTGCCGCGCACGCCCAGCACTTGAAAGCCCATCGACTCGAACCAGGGCACTTTGGCGACGGTGCATGTCAACTCGGCATGGGGGTAGCGATCGAGCATGTCTTGCAGCATCGCCCGTGCGACGCCCCGCCGCCGGTGACTGGCCTGCACCGCCATGTACGCCACGCCGCAGGCCTCGGGATCGTCCTTGACCGGCAGGTACAGCAAAAACCCGATGACCTTCTCGGGATCTTCATCATCCATGGCGACGGTCAACTCGACCGCAATGCCTTTGGCGCCGCCGAGCGCTTCCAGGTAGAGATGAACCTCATAGCCCACCGCGTATTGATAGACGTTGTACAACGGGTTGCTCGGCGCGATGCCTACCATGCTGATGTCGGTCAGGTTGTCGACGACCATCTGCAGAATCTGGCTGTTGATGGGCTCCGGGCATGGAGTGGCAAAGTGGGTGAGCTGGGGCATTGCGTTTCTGACTCCGGATCAAGGCTTACTGAACATCAGCCCGGCCATTGTCACAGATCGAGCCCCTCGCAGGAAAATCACCGCTGCGGCGCGACGATGCGGAAGCGGATGTCGATGTCGTTGGAGACCACCGTATCGGCCCACTCCCCCTCCCCGATCTTGAAGTCACTGCGTTTGAGAATGATGTTGCCATCGAAAATCCCGATGGCCTGCTCCGGCTTCAACAGCACCTTCACCTGCAACTCGCGCGTCATGCCCCTGAGGTTAAGTTTGCCGGTGATCAGATAGCGTTGATTGCCCAGCGCTTTTACCCGAGTCGATTCAAAGGTCGCCACCGGATAGTCCGCCGTGTTGAACCAGGCAGGCTTTTGC
>NZ_JBFTML010000115.1:0-2971 GCF_056396925.1 Pseudomonas sp. 05N433
GGACTGAAAGGACTGAAACGATCTTGCGAGCGACGATCCCCTCTTCTAGTTGTGGTTTTATCCGCAGGCTCAGATCAATGCCTTCTTGAATATGATTAATTTTGCGATCTGTGGTCGAGAGTTCAAGTATCAGGCGTGGGTAACGTGCAGCGAAGCCGGCGATTAGTGGCGCCAACACATGCCGCCCGAAAGCGGAGGTAGAAGCGATGCACAGTCGCCCTTGGAGTTGAGTCTGCGCGCTGGTGATCGCGCTTTGCGCCGATTCGAGATCACGCGCTATACGTTTCACTTTTTCGTAGTACACCATGCCGCTTTCGGTTAACGCCATGCTACGCGTGGTGCGCTGGAGAAGGCGCGTACCCAGGTGGGTTTCCAAGCGATTTAGGGTCTGGCTAATGGCTGCCGCACTGACGCCCAGGGTTTTGGCCGCGCCCACGATGGAGCCCGCTTCAACCACCTTGATAAAGCTAGCAATCGCCCCTAACAGGTTCATCTTTGTTCCAGCGAGAAGAGTCATTCATAAGATTTTGTTTATAAAGCAACCACTGCTAGCCGTCTAGTTGCTAATTTTTGATCTTGCTATGGTGTTCATCACCTACCAATCGAAGATCAAAAAGGTCTGATATGAATCCAAAAACATCCTCTAAAGCTCTATTTTTCAACCAACGCAAGCTCTCGGTTCGCGCTACGCCTTATGTTTTCGCACTGTATATGGCCACCATCATGGCGCTCTTGATGTCATTCGTGATCACCGCGGCAAATTCCGGTATTGAGAATGATTACCTAAGTAATGCGCTGCACGCCTATAAATTGGCCATGCCGGTGGCATTCCTGTGCATACTCGTCGTTCGCCCCATTGTGCTCAAACTGGTGTCTTTGACTGTACACCCACATCGCTAAGGGCGGCCGCTTACGGCCCAATTGATGGGGCGTTGTGGACAACCCTATTGGGTCGACTGTTGCCGGCCGTCACAGGTCGGAGTCGACCTAAAGCTGACACTGTCCGCAGTCAGCTTCGAGTCTTCTCTCGATCCAGCAGGTTGTGGGCTATTCAGCGACGCCACGATCCCTCGGGCAATTCGACCTGCCGATGGGCCGCAGCCAAGGCAACCTTCAGCCCCTCTTTATCCAGCGGTATGCAGTAGGCGGGTTTAGCCCGTTCGAATCGCCAGCTTTCATCAAGACTGCCCGCATCTACCGCGTCGAATCCAATCTCGTCCAGTAACTTGATCACCAGCGCTTTCGCCGCCGGATCATCCGCCGCGATCGGCAGTGCGCGTCGGTCGGGCGCTGCTTTCGGGCGCGTGTCCTGCACCAGGTCCTGGGCGAGGATTGCATTGAACACCTTGACCACGCTGGAGTGGGGCAGGTGCTCGGCGAGCAAGCGGCTGGTGGTGGTTTCGAATCGGTCGAGAGCGGCAATGTGACCGTCGCGCTCCGGGTAGTAATTATTGGCATCCAGCACGGTTTTGCCCTCTAGCCACTTGGCCGGCACGCTTCGGTAATGCTCAAGAGGAATTGCCACGAGTACAACTTCGCCAAATTGTGCTGCGTCCTCGATAGTGCCGACCTGACTGCCAGGAATGCCACTGCGCACGCTGCTCATGGTCTGTGGCCCACGTGAATTGCTGAGCATCGCCTCGTGTCCCGCGGCGATGACCAATTGCGCCACTGCACGTCCGATGAAGCCTGCCCCAATAATGCCGATACGCATGTCCTTGCTCCGCTGGTTAAGTAAGAAGAAACCATGATGATTGCCAACCAACAGCAGATAAATAATCATCGGCTACTTAGTCTCGTTACCAGGAGTGTTGAATGATGGACCGTCTGACGAGCATGGGAGCGTTTGTGATGGCGGCGGAATGCGGCTCCTATGCCAGTGCTGCCGAGCGATTGGGCCTGTCGGCGCAGATGGTGGCCAAGCATGTTGCCGCGCTTGAGCAGCGGCTAGGTGCGCGGCTACTGAACCGTACCACCCGACGCCAGAGCCTGACTGAGTTGGGCAGTGCTTACTACGAACGCTGTAAGCACATTTTGAGCGAAGCTCAGGCTGCCGACTCCCTTGCGCAGATCATGAACGACACCCCGCGCGGCAAACTGAAAATCAGCGCTCCCGTAACGTTCGGCTCCTATAGCCTCATGCCCTTTGTGACGGAGTTTTTGCGTCAACACCCGGAAGTCGAAATCGATTTGCATTTGACCGATCGCTTCGTCGATCTGGTGGAGGAGGGTTATGAAGTGACTTTCAGAATTGGCCCGCTGACCGCGTCCAGTTTGACCGCCAGGCCGTTGGCACCTTATCGGTTGGTAGCCTGTGCAGCACCGAGCTACCTGACCGACCGCGGAGTGCCACAAATACCGGATGATCTGAAGAACCATGAGTGTCTGGGGTATGCCTATTGGTCCCGGCCGGCCGACCACGAATGGGTATTCTGCAAAGGCTCCGCAGTTGAACGGGTACAAGTCGTCAGTCGATTGCAGGTCAATGAGAGCAAAGCACTGCTGTCGGCAGCGCTGGACGGGTTCGGGATCGTCCTTGGTCCCGAAGACTTTCTTGAGCCCGCGTTGCGCAGCGGTGAGTTGGTTCGACTGTTAGCTGATTACGAAGCACCGAGCCGACAAATGCATTTGCTCTACACGGCCAATCGTCAGAGAACTGCCAAACTCCGACGATTTATCGAGGCTGCGCTCGTCCGCTTTGGTGCTCCTTGAGCAAGCTTTTGAGTTGTCTCAGCGGCATTGAATTGTGATTGATCGCGGTCGCAGGCTACTGCTTCATTGACTGGCTGCTGTTGGGCCGATTGTTGCCTGTCGCCAAGGGCAGTAAACGACCGATTCTGTTGAAAAAGTCGGTCTGCCCAAACTGCCTGATCATTGACTGGTGAAAACACCTTTTTTGCACGCTGCTACGTGAAATCTGAGTCCGGAAGCCACTGCAAAAAGTAAAGATTTCAATCTCGGACGCGTACTT
>NZ_JBFTML010000116.1:0-2815 GCF_056396925.1 Pseudomonas sp. 05N433
AGGAAACACCGTCGATAGCACCTGAGTAGCATTTCTCCATGGTGAGGAAACACCGTCGATAGCACCTGAGTAGCATTTCTCCATGGTGCTGATAGACACTGGTAAGGAGGTAGTAATCTCGGGGGTTGGGCTCAGGCCTGTTGGTTTGAAATTCTTAGTAGCAAAAGTGGCTAACGCTTCCATTCACATCCGTCCCTATCCAAATGAGTGAGGTTCTCATTCTAGTCCACAGCACAGCACGCACTGAGCCAAAAAACGCTCTACGGAGCTAAGCCTATTTCCATCTATGTGGCAGCAACTTCGCAGAGCCATATCGGTTTTGGGGGGGAGCGTACTCATAAGCTCCCGGCCAACCGCGCTGCTGAATCTAAACTTCAATGACGTACACACCAGCGCCCCCAGCGTTGGGATCAGAACGAGATGTCGGCTGAATAGTTAGGCCAATCCATCACCAGTTCATAATCATCGGCAACCCAGGACGGAAATCGTGTGTCTGGCCACTTGCGCCATGATCGATTTCCAATACGACCAGATGCTCATCACCATAAACAATTTCAAATCCTTTCAGCTGATTTGCGCAGTTCGCAGGGGTAGAAAAAGCTTGGCTGTTGGGGGTGCTAACTCGCACAGATGTAATGTCGCGAAAGCCGTTGGGATGTTCAAACGGCTGCGCTCGCTCAATCGGAGCCTCATCTGGTCTCTTGGCAAACGAAAGAAAAAACCACATCGGTTCGGATACAGGCGCACGCCCCACGTCGACTTTCAGGGCAGCTGGTAAGTAAACAGGTCGATATTCCCAGACCGGAAATATTGGCTTCTCGCCTACGGTGGATGGTCTGAAGCAAATTCCAAAGGGCGCGGCGACTCCATCTGCGCACTTGAGTCGGTCAAAGAGTTGGGTTGGCGCCGTTAACTGACTTTGAGCTTCTGATTCATCGGTGAGATGTAAAAGCTCAATGAAAGAATTTCGGAAGAAGAACCTTCTATTGGCAGTGCCTTGGCCTGGGTGTACGTTTGGCGTCCCTTCAGCGAGCCCGAGGGCTTTCAGAGCGTCAGCGCCTCGCCCGTCATCACTCACACAAATAAAAATGTGATCTATTTCCATCGTTAATTCCCTTTAATCCTGTGATTTGATTGCCCAATTATTTGGCGGAAGGTCAGCAACTTCACTCGCCCGATGCGTAGGCAGCCGCGTGAGATCGAAGAGTTCCTACTTCATAAATGGAGCGAATCACATTCGGACTGGATTGGTGAGCGCTACGCCTCGAATAGGGCGATTCCAAGCGATGGGTGAGAGTAGGAATACTGTGGCAAGGAAAGCTACCTGGGACAGGTAAAACGGCTCCAGCCATTGTTGATTCAACGCGACGTATAAAGTGTTATGGGTCACGTCGACCAAAATAATCGCTAACGTAAGCACGATTCCGGCTCTTGGCTTGATGAACAGTAGCAATGCTGCGAGCGGGTCAAAAAACGTAAGCGCCCCCCAGAAAATACGGCTAGCCAAGTAAGCGCTAGGCCCGTATCCGTAGTCCCAGAGCAACCCATGCGAAACGTCTGCACGAATGTGATTAGCGGTTGCGATGAAAAGGCAGCATGCGAACAAAATTCTGACGGCGAATGACAATTTTGGCATAGCGTTATCTACATTCGTGATCTACGCCATGCATGATAGCGGGATCGACCAACGACGCTAGCCGTTGCAAGCCGAATAGGTGTGATCGCTGAATAACTTCGTGTCGGGATGGGCGGCTCTCGGCCAGCCAGTTACGCTCGCGCCCACTACAAAATCAGATATGGAAAGTCTACTCAGCAGCTGATTTGATGGCCGGTCATAGCGTCTGAGAAATGGCTTCAACTCGACCATCAGGAAGTCCCCCATGATACTCGTGGGGCAACGCTCAGCCTGACTACTTTAAGGAGATCAACATTTTGACGGACCGCATCGCAAGAGAGGAAAGCCTCCGCAGCTTCAGAAAGTATCTGCGTATCGACGCTGCCCTGTTTATAGCGAGCATGGTGGGAGCTTTTACCCTTAGCGGTTTTGCGCACCTGGAGAAATTTTATCTAACACTGGATGTGCCGATTGATCGGGTGAGCATCAGCGCGCAGCAGTTCGTGGCCTACGGAGCCGCCGGGTTTGGGTCCTTCCTTGCAGCTCTGGTGTTCGCAATGGCTCTGGTCGGAACAGTAACCCTTCTTTTGGTACTTTTTGAGAAACCAGGAAACGACACGGGCAAGCCCGTCATAGTGCCGAAATGGATGGCCAACATGCGCGACCGGGCTGTTGAAAATCGAGGCGCGTTTGTGGTTGTCGGCTCCATTTGCATACTCGCGTTTCTGCTGATGTCTGCTTGGTATCTCTTGGTGCGGGTGCCATCGAACGCAGGACGGGCGGCGGCGCTGGAACTCGCTTCAGAATGTATTGTTCGCCAAGTGGTTTACGCAAATCTCGACCAGTACGAGGGATGCCAGGTAGCAGAGTCTGGCGACATGCTCTACTTGCTTAAGCGACACCACGCTGACTCAATGGGCGTTGAGTTCCATACGCTTGAATTACCGAAATCAGGCCTGAAAAGTGTTACAGGGCAAGTGCAGAAACTCACGTATAAGCAATGACCTCTACATGCCTAGGTGGGTGGATTACGAAGAGTGGAATTGCATTCGCTATAAATGCGCTGCGTGGAGCCGCGATGGTGTCATCCCCACCGTAAGCGTCCGGCTAACGCACCTTACGTACGCCTAGCACTGCGCGCGTTTAGGTATCTGTAAGCACGAAACCCATAAAAATCAGGAGTTCGCATGAGCCATAGAC
>NZ_JBFTML010000117.1:0-2563 GCF_056396925.1 Pseudomonas sp. 05N433
GGCTACGGGCTACGGGTGCTGCGACGAATGCGACGACCAGTTTTATTAACAATGGTGGGAATCTTGGGGCGGCATTCAAGGATGTGACGTCCTCGGATGCGCTTAAAGGCTATGTGATATCGGGTGTGACGGCCGGTTTAACGGCTGGTGTCTTTGACGGCATTTTGAAAACAACGACTAACCCGGTAACAGGGAAAGTAGTCACTGACCTCAGCAGCCTGGAGGGGATTGGTCGGTTTGCCGGTAATCAGATATTACAAGGCGAAACATCAGCGCTACTGAGTAAGGCTCTTGGGCAAGGTGGGAGTGCTAGTGACGCGCTGAAAACGGCGCTATTCAACACTTTGGCGGCAGCTAGCTTCAATGCGGTGGGTGACTACACGAAAGGAGTCTTTGACGACGGCTCTGCGCAAAAAATCGCTATACACGCAATGGTGGGCGGGTTGCTGGCTGAAGTGACCGGCGGGGACTTCAAGACTGGAGCCCTGGCGGCGGGGGCGAATGAAGCGCTAGTCGGTGTGCTGGATAATCTGGTCAAAGGTAATGACAACCTGCTAACGATGAGTTCTCAGATCGTTGGAGTCTTGGCCGCCACGGCACAGAAAGACGTTGATGCGAGCAAGCTGGAGAAGGCTGCGTGGATTGCAAAGAATGCTTCGCAATACAACAGACAGTTGCATAGGGAAGATCACGAACTCGCCGAACAATTGGCTGCGCGCAGTGGTGGAAAGTACACCGTTGAACAGATCGAAGAACAGCTGAGGCTCTCTGGTGTTAGTGGTACTGACATTCAACCAGGCTCCGACATGGTTGCCACCAAGGATGGCATCTACGACCCTTCGGCAAAATGGGTGGACCTGGGTAACGGCCAATACGTTCAGCAGTTAGCAAAGCTCGACCTGGATCTCGTAGCCTATATCCGAGCGTCGACCAGCAACTATACTTGGGCGGCTTTCCCCGTTGCTCCTGATCATGACTGGAGCAAAACACCGAATGTCAGTGACGAGATTCGTGATCGTCTCTCGGGCCGGGTGCTTGATGCTCAAGGTGGTTTCCGCTCGCCTGTTCTGATCGATGGAGAGGCGTTCAACCCACACTTCCTGCCTTGTGGTGACGCTTCGTGTGTTGCAAACGGTGCCGGCATTGACCTGAAGGATCCAGAAACTCAGCGCTGGATCAGTGCGGGGAACGCGAAGGCGGCAAAAGATGCCCTGGCAGTCGGGTCGCTCGTGCCTTTGCCAATGGCGTGGGTTGGTAAGGTTCTGGGATCTGTTTTTGGAAAAGGGGTTGCGAGCGAGGCGATAGGTGGGGGAAGCTCGGCTGTAGCGAAAGGCTTGGGAGAAGTAGGGGGTGCAAAAGACGTTGTAAATGCCGTGGAGGGTGTTCCTGGTCGTGTACAGTCTCGTATAAACGTTGCTAACGGTCGTGCAGAAACCACGCCTCTGCGGGACAATGGCAATCCAGTATCTGCGGGGTTCGACCATGTTCTTGATGGCCATTTCGGTAGAGAAATCTCCAACTCGCGTTCAGTATTTACGATTGCTCCAAATGAACTGAAAGGGATTTTGCAGAGCAGTGATGTCGTGAAGTCTCCGGTTTTGGCACTGCCAGATGGTCAGTTTGTAAGAACAGTTGATGTGGGACGAGTGATTGGCACTACTACGCTGAAGGATGGAGGAGCCCCCACTTCTGTGATAAAAGTGTTTACCGACAAAGCCGGTAACCTGATCACAACCTTTCCGGTTAAGGCGGGCAATTGATGCGATCTCTCTCTCCGAAAGTCTGGCACGAGCTGCAATCAGCTGTTACGCGCATGAGTGATAAGTCCTCACTGAGGAATATTCTTGACGTAATCCTTTTGTGGTTGCGGCGCAATTATGAATGCTTTTCTGTTGAGCCGTTCTCGATCTATAATTTTTATGAACTTTCCCATATAGATGAGAAGTTGATGCCTGTAGAGTTTTCTACTTTTAAACTTAGCGAATTAGCTCACCTTAAAAAAGTAATTTTACGCTACAAGTCCAAAGACGTAGAAGCTATCGCGCGCTTTTTGCGCGATACAATAGAAGAGTTGGTTACTATTGAGATTGATGAACAATGTCCTAGGTGTGAGTCTCATGGTATGCGCATTTTTGTAGGAAAACAGAACGGATTATTGGCTTTTCAGTGTAATGTCTGTGGTCACGCCCATTACTCAGACGGATCTAAAGTCGAGGTAGGTGGATTGGACTTTGTACGCGAGGTTAGGTTGCGAGAGCTTGGCCTGATTTAATGGTGCAAAAGGTACTTCTGCGGCTACGGGCAATGCTGACTTTTACGTCACGCCACAAGGAACTGCTGGAAAAACGAAAAACGGGGACAGACCACGTTTATCCTGAGAATGGCAGAGAATGGGGGCAGACTACGTTTTTCTGTGTCGCACTTTAGCGATCTGAAATAGTGTGAAATAGATAGGGAGATTGTTTTTCATAGAATTGACTAAGCTATTGGCATCATTAATTGTGAACGGATTCACCATATGCCACGCAGAGCACGTCTCTTGATGCCAGGTGTCCCCTTGCAT
>NZ_JBFTML010000118.1:0-2559 GCF_056396925.1 Pseudomonas sp. 05N433
GATTTAAGTCCTAACGTATGGATTGAAGCCGCCAGAAATCACTTCCACACGAATAGGTGGCGGCTGTACGCAGGTGTGGAAGACCGGGACGTTAGGCACCCGGCGCACTCGAAAGCGCCCCGCGCACAGCCACCATGAAACACAGACGATAAAAAACGCCGAACTGGTGGCGCTTGATGCGCCTAACGATAGAAGGGCTTCCACGCCCTGTCACTGAATTTGCAGTGACCTCCCAAAGACTATCGATGAGGCGCGCTGCGCACCAGTTCATGGAAACCGCTACAACTTGAAGGAAACTTCCGACGACTTTGCCCAGAAATTTCGCACCTCCGTAAGAAATGATCTATTCAGACACCGGTGGGAAATAAGGTAATTTTCTTAAATTCCAGATCTACAAATACTGGAATATCCCCAGTGAATCCAACTACCTCAAGAAGCACGACTGATCCGTCTAAATCGACAGCCGCAACTCCATCCGCATCAATAGACATTATTCTTCCTGTCAAATTTATAAAGCCGTTTGCTACTTCAATCGAATACACATCTTTCAACGCGCGATGAGCATTCACCCCCCAAATAACCTCCTCCATAACTTCTAACTCGACATCATAAAGCTCGCCTAATTTTGGTGTTCCGGCATTCCAAGCTGCTATCGCCGAGCCGAGTACGGTTGAAAATTCCACAAAATTCTCATTTTTTATGAGAATCATTTTATTTATGGTCACATTCATTTTGGTTTCTTCGGCAATGGAACTCGGACTACGGTGCTTTCAACATTCATCACATTTTCCTTTAGTTCGAGTATCCACTTTTCCTCATGGTAATGATGCTTACTCGGGTTGCCTCCCATTTCATGAGCTCCATAGCGGATACTTCTTTTCCCATCTGCCGACACCAATCTGTCAGGATCCGGACTCCTCGTTCGGGGATGACTATGTGTGTACGGACCATCACCTAAAAACTCTTCCCATTTATTAGTGGCATCCTGCGGTTTAACTGGCTTATTAGCATAGGTTTCTTTGTGATATCCCGCCTGGGGCGTATTCCGAGACACCTCTGGTATTTGAGGTTCTCCGTCAGTCGCTGCCGCCTTGCCCGAAGGTTCTTGCCCACCGATAGACGGTTTCTTACATTTATCTCCATCGGGACAGGTACTCAACCCCAACGGATCAACCCACCCCGTCGGATTCGGCGTGTACTGGTACTGGTTCAGCCCACCGGCCAGCTTGATCGGATCCGGCGTCAGATACCGCCCCACCTGCGGATCATAGTACCGATGCCGGTTGTAGTGCAGACCACTCTCGGCGTCGAAATACTGCCCCTGGAAACGCAGTGGTTGCTCGAGCTGCTCGCCTCCACCGAGTGCCTGATGCGTGAGCTTGCCGTAGGCGTTGTACTTCGCCGACCAGACAATCTCGCCACCGAAATCCGTCAGTTCCTGCGGTGTGCCCAGGTGATCGAGCTGGTAGTAGAACGGGCAGGCCTTTTTCGGGCCTTTGCCGTCGAGCATGGCCAACGGGCGGAAGTTGCCCGGCTCGTAGACGTAGCTGCGGTAGTGCTCTTTGCTGCTTTCAGCGACGACTTGGTCGCCCTGCCAGAAGAACTCGGTAGTTTGGCCGTCGACGGTTTTGGCGATGCGGCGGCCGAAGGCATCGTAGCGATAGCTCGCGCAACTTCCATCCGGCAACGTGACGCCGACCAGCCGATGCTGGCAGTCGTAGCGGTATTCGGTGACGAGTTTTTGCGCGGTGCCACGGCGTTCGCGGATCAGGTTGCCGAAGGCGTCGTAGTCGTAATGGCGGTCGCCTTGCATCAGCAGGCGATTGCCTTTGACGGTCGTCGGGCCGGGGCGGTCCTGCATCAGCAGGTTGCCGGCGGGGTCGTGGGCGAAGCTTTCCGGTGGGTCGTCGCGGGTGTGGCGGACGCGGGTCAGCCGGTTCAGCGGGTCGTACTGGTAACTGCGCTGGCCGTGGCGGGTGTCGGCGATGTGGTCGAGATTGCCGTTGAGGCTGTAGGCATAGTCGCGGCGGTACAGGCTTTTTTGCTGTTGACTGACGGCGTGGGCCTTTAGCCGGCCCTGTTCGTCGTAGGCATATTCGCTGAGCAGCAGGCCTTGCTGGCGCTGTAGTTCTCGACCGGATTTGTACGTGTGGTTTGTAAGACGTGTGCCATTAAGGTCGATAGCCGTCAGCGCACCACCCTTGGCGTGGTGGTAGTCGAGCTTGCTGCCATCCGGCAGGCGCAGGCGGTTAAGTTGGCCGCAGGCGTCGTAGGCATAACGCAGCGTGCCCCAGCCCTGATGCTCGGTGATCAGCCGGTCCTGCTGGTCGTATTCGAATTCCAGCGGATGGTCGTGGCCGTCGTCGACGCTGACCAATCGACCGAGGCTGTCGTAGCGGTATTGGACCTGGATGCCGTCGGGCAAGGTTTTGACTAACAGCCGTCCTTCCGCATCCCGCTCGTACCCGGTAACCAGCTGCGAGCCGTCATCGCCGAATTCGGTTTTCTCCAGCAGATGGCCGTTGAGGTCGTAGACGTAGGCGGTGCGGCGGCCGTCGA
>NZ_JBFTML010000119.1:0-2340 GCF_056396925.1 Pseudomonas sp. 05N433
GTGCATAGCTGGCCAGCCCTTTATCGATGAGGGACAGGTCGCATTGCTCGTCGTCAGGTCGACCGGAAGCCAGAGAGATTGCCTCTGGATTTTCACTGGAAATGGAATTTAGAAGATGGATAACGTTCAGAGTAGGGTCTTCGAATATCGTTTTTTCGAGTACGCTGGGCAATCTCGCTTCTCCATAAAAAGCAACGAGCCGTTGAAGGCTCGTTGCGCATGATTAACATCTGTTACGCAGGTTTAAGTGCACTTTTTTGATTGGCCATATTTTCCATGGCCACAAATGCCTGAAGCAGATCCTCTTTAAGATCCTCAAGGGCCTCTAAACCAAAACACAATCGTACCAACCCCTTTTCAATCCCCATATCCGCTTTTTCCTGCTCGGTCATCGAGGCATGGCTTCCACTAAAGGGTTGCGCAACCATTGACGTGACACAGGCCATTCCCGTACCCGTTCCAAACCATTTGAGGGAGCTGCTGAAGGTTTTGTAAAAGGGGACCAGATCGGGCCGAACATCAACAAACACAATGCCACCGTAGCCGGTCAATTGTTTATCATCGACTCGTGGATAATATACATGCTCAATAAAGGGCAGTTCCCGTAGATAGTTGAGCATGCTGGAGGTTGTGTTGCTGTGTTTCTCCATGCGCAGGTTAAATGTCTGCATGCTTCTGCGGAGCAGCCATGCGCTATTAGGCGCTAATATTGAGCCTGAGTAAAAGCGGCCTTCGAGGAGGCGCGTATAAATCATTTCATTGTTGACGAGTACCAGGCCGCCCATGACATCGCTATGCCCGGAGAAATACTTCGTTGCGCTGTACAGAGAAATATCCGCGCCGAAGTTCAGAGGCTTTTGAAATATCGGAGTGGCCCACGTGTTGTCAACGACCACCAGAGCGTGTGGGTTGTTTTGCTTAACCACCTTGCTGACCGCATGAATATCAATGTCTTTCAGAAAGGGATTGGTCGGTGTTTCGAAAATGACCATGTCCACGTCCGACGGCAACTCTTTCAATCCACTTTCCGTGGTGAGATCCAGAATCGTCAGTTTCGCACCGATACGTGCCGCATATCGCTGAAACAGCTTATAAGAACAGCCATAGATATATTTGTTGATCACCAGCGACCCACCGGGTTTCAGCAGCTCCAGCACCATGTAGATGGCACTCATTCCGGTGCTGTAGGCCAAGGCGTATTCGCTTCCTTCCAGTGCAGCGACAACCTGTTCCAGCTCAGTCACATTGGGATTGGCTTTTCTCGAGTAGAAGAACGCCGAGTCAGCGCTAAAAGCGCTGCACTGATAAATAGGCGTCACGGATGGATGGGCTTCTCGGTCATCGACCCTGATATGGAGAATTTCAGTAGACACATTCATGATTTGCTCACCAGTTTGATAACCTGCTCATACATGTTCTGCTTGCCCTCATACCCAATGGTCGGCGTGATGTCGTTTTGCGAAATACCAATCTCTTCAATCGACTCGGTTGGGAAGTGAGCCCTGTCGAATACTTCATGAAGATTTGAGTTGACCCCCTTGGGAAGCCAGACTTCAGGGCCTGATTCATCAATTCGTGCCTTGGCAATAATAAATCGATAGCTTTCATACGGCCGCAATGTCAGTGATTTCCAATCACTGTTGAGCCCGTCGGTATAGTTGCGCCGCAGGTAGACGGTCTGTTCAAAGTCTTCAGTATTCAGCACTTGGGCGTGCAGCGATACGATATCCCCATGCCACTCGAACTTTCGCTTCTCGTAAGAGGTCAATGCAGCCTCTCGCAGTTCAACAGGTGTGTTCGCTTTGTGTTCGCCCAGTAACTTGAAGTGTGCGTCGTGCCCACAACGGGCGCAGCAACCGTTGCTATCCAATCCGATTAGTTCAGCATTCAAACCGTAGCGGGTAACGAGTAGAGCGTTACAATTATTGCAGTTGGTATTGGTGCCCTCGACATCATTTACGTTACCCAGATAAACATGCTCAACCCCCATGCTCCGGGCAATGTCCCGAGCCTTCAGGAGTCTATCCACGGGCGTCCTGATGCTATTACTCATTTTATAATCAGGGTGAAACCTTACAAAGTGGAGCGGTACATTCGGGCCCAGTTCATCCAGTACCCACTGGCTGATTTTCCTGGCGGTATCCTCATCGTCACTGATATCGGTAACCATCAAGGTGCTGACTTCAACATATTTACCAGCATCGTATACTTTCTTGATGCCAGCCAGAACGGGCTCTACCCAGCCTGTTGTGACTTTTCGATAGTATTCGGGGGAGATGGACTTTAGCGAAATCGAGAATATGTCGATGACGGGCAATAGTTCATCAATGGCTTCTTCAC
>NZ_JBFTML010000120.1:0-2322 GCF_056396925.1 Pseudomonas sp. 05N433
GGACATTGACCGCTCAATCCATCTCGGCCGGCAAGGACGGTGTGACGCCGCCGATGTAACGGTATCCCACAAAAAAGGCGACCTTCACAGGTCGCCTATTTCATTGAGCTCAGTGATTACTGGCCGTTGTAAATCTGGTCGAAAACCCCACCATCGTTGAAGTGAGTCTTCTGCACGGTGCGCCAGTCACCAAAGGTCTTCTCCACCGACAGGAAATCCACTTTCGGGAAGCGATCGGTGTATTTCGCCAACACCGCCGGGTCACGTGGACGCAGGTAGTTGGCAGCCGCAATTTCCTGACCTTCCGGCGACCACAGGTATTTCAGATACTCCTCGGCCRCCGCGCGAGTGCCTTTCTTGTCGACGGTTTTGTCGACCACCGACACCGGCGGCTCGGCTTCGGCGGAAACACTTGGGTAAATCACTTCGAACTGATCACGACCAAACTCGCGAGCAATCATTTCCGCTTCGTTTTCGAAGGTCACCAGCACGTCGCCGATCTGGTTGGTCATGAACGTAGTCGTGGCGGCGCGGCCACCGGTATCCAGCACCGGCGCTTGTTTGAACAGTTTTCCGACAAAGGCTTTTGCCTTGTTTTCGTCACCGCCATTTTTCAGCACATAGCCCCAGGCCGAGAGGTAGGTGTAGCGGCCGTTGCCCGAGGTTTTCGGGTTGGGGACGATCACCTGCACGCCGTCCTTGAGCAGGTCCGGCCAGTCTTTCAGGGCTTTCGGGTTACCTTTGCGGACGATGAATACGGTGGCCGAAGTGAACGGCGCGCTGTTGTTCGGCRGGCGTGTGACCCAGTTGTCCGGGACCAGTTTGCCGTTGTCCGCCAGGGCGTTGATGTCGGTGGCCATGTTCATGGTGATGACGTCAGCCGGCAGGCCATCGATCACCGAGCGCGCCTGTTTGCTGGAGCCGCCGAAGGACATCTGCAGCGTGATGTTTTCGTTGTGCTCGGCTTGCCAGTGTTTCTGGAAGGCAGCGTTGTAGTCCTTGTAGAAATCTCGCATCACGTCGTAGGAAACGTTAAGCAGGGTCGGTGCGGCCTGAGCCATGCTGCTCAAGGCCAGGCCAGCGGCCAGAAGTGAGGCGCCAAAGAGTTTTTTCACTGCGCATTCCTTGTTTTATCAAACGTGTTCGATGGAAATTGTTGGCAATTTGCCAGCGACTATAGCCGGACTCGCATAGTCGCTTAAAGATTAAAAAACACTTTGCTTATTCCATTTTCTTGAACAACGCATTGCCACAACGAGAGCAGAACGCCGCGCTGTGCTCGTGGCTGTTTTTCTTGCAGACCGGGCAATCGTGTTGCAGTTGATCACCGCGCATGGCGTTGGCCAGTTCCGCGGTAAAGATCCCCGTCGGCACAGCGATGATCGAGTAACCGGTGATCATCACCAGGGATGAAATCACCTGGCCCAGCGGCGTCTTGGGCACGATGTCGCCAAAGCCCACGGTGGTCAGCGTCACGATAGCCCAATAGATCCCTTTGGGGATGCTGGTGAAGCCGTGCTCCGGGCCTTCGATCACGTACATCAAGGTGCCGAACACCGTCACCAGGGTGCTGACGCTGAGCAGAAATACGACGATTTTCTGCTTGCTGCCGCGCAACGCCGACATCAAATAGTTGGCTTGTTTCAGATACGGGCTGAGCTTGAGCACGCGGAAAATCCGCAGCATTCGTATGATCCGGATGATCAGCAGGTACTGCGCATCGCTGTAATACAGCGCGAGAATACCCGGCACGATCGCGAGCAAATCCACCAGTCCATAGAAGCTGAACGCGTAGCGCAGCGGCTTGGGCGAGCAATACAGGCGCAGGCCGTATTCGATGACGAAAATGACGGTGAAGCCCCATTCGATGTACGCCAGCACGTCGGCGTAGTTCTGGTGAACGCTGTCGATACTGTCCAGAACCACGATCACCAGGCTGGCGAGGATGATCAACAGCAAGATGCTGTCGAAGCGCCGACCGGCCCGGGTGTCGGTCTGGAAGATCATGACGTAAAGCTCTTCACGCCAGTTTTTGCTGCTGTCCATGGATAACGCCTGAATCGAGAATCAGCGCAGCCTAGGGTGATTCTCCCCGCTAGCGCAAGGTGCGCTGTCCATGGTGGACTGACGCAACACCCGAATGCCTGCGCGAATCAGCCAGCAGGCAAGAATGAACGGCGCGGTCAGCGTTGCCAGGCCCAGTGCGGCGAACCCCGGCGTGAGCAATACCGCGAGCAGAATGCCGAGCAGCGGCAGCCAGGGTTGGCGGCGTTGCGGGCTGAAGGCGAGGGCGGCGAGTACCGCGTTGTAACCGCTCAAACC
>NZ_JBFTML010000121.1:0-2184 GCF_056396925.1 Pseudomonas sp. 05N433
CGACGAGTCTGTCCTCGGACGTCCTCGGACAATCTGGTAACCCTGACGGCGACCAAAACCGATGGAGACGGCGACAGCGCCCATGCCACGCTCAACATCGGCCAGAACCTGGTGTTCCAGGACGACGGCCCTACACTTGCCTTTGGCAACCTGATCGGCACCGGTAGCATCCTTCCACAACAGGGATACTGGGATCATTCAACCGGAGCCGACGGACTGGGGGCAACCGGTCTGGATATTTCGTTGGTGAATAACCAATTCACTCTCGTCAGGCCAGACAACACGACCACCACCGGGACCGGCACGCTCACCGAGCAATCGCCTTCGCCGGATGTCAATGGCGCGTTCCACTTCGCAGGGACGTTGACCGGTGATTTCGACAACAACGCCGCCACCGCGAATACCAGCGTTGACTACACGCTGACCGCCTTTGCCAATGGCACCTATGCACTGGACCTGGTGCAAGGCTTCAGTTCCGAGATCGTGCTCAGCAGCGCCGACGGTTCGCTCAGTGCCGGCGGCCCGGATCCGGTGCGCACCTTGCTGATCCCACCGCAGAATCCGCCGACGATTCCTTCGCCATCTGAGGAGATTGTGTTCTTTTCCGCGAAAGCAACGGCGTCGACTGCGGACATCCTGACCGGTATCGGGCTTGGAGCCCCCGACCCCACCGAAGCCCAGCTACAGACCAACCCCCTGCCGTCGTACATCGACCCGAGGGCCATGAACGTCAGCACGTCCGGCATCGGCATCGCCAATAACCTGTTCCAGGGAGACAACCTGGCGGCCATCAGCAATGCCGATGAAAGCTTCGTGATCAACCCGGAAAGCCTGCTGACGAGCATGAAGGTCTTCATCGACAACTCCGTGGGGGGTTACGACACGGCGACCGAGGACCTGTACTACAGGGCCTTCTACGAGGATGGCACGTTCTCGAACCTGATCGAGGTGAACACCGTGACACCGGAGGCCGGTGGACAGGTGTCCTTCCTCATTCAGCAGCAGGGCACGAAGTTGATCGACGCTGTTCAGCTCACGATGGGCCGAGGCGAGATCAAGATCCCGACGATCGAGTTCACTCATGAGACCGAGAGCCTGGCCAGCGATGTCAAGCTGGCGTTCAACGCGACGCTGACAGACAAGGATGGGGACTCGGCGACGAGCACGTTCGACGCCAACCTGTTCGCCAACGACCTGGGCACCACCTTCGACTTCACGCTGGTGGGCACGAGTGGTGAGCGGGATGCCTTCAACATCGACTTGTCACTTCCTCAAAACAAGTACCAGATCACCGGCTTCGATGCGAGCGCAGGGCTGCGCGACACGCTGGTGCTCAACGGCGACCAGAACGCCGTTGTCCAGTCGATCGACAACAGCGGCGCCAACAGCGTCGTGACGGTTGCCGAAACGGGCGGACAAGTCACGACCATCACCTTGGTCGGGGTTGATGTTCTGAATACCGACATTGTCCATGGCAGCGCCTGAGGCAGCGCGTGCGTGAAAGGATGCGAGGGTGGTGGAAACCACCCTCGCATTTTTTTGCAGTGCCAATATCAGATCCGCACGGATCGCATTCGTTGTGAGCGCTCTAGCACCACAAGCCTTGAACACTGGCCCCCTGCGGCCAGGCCTGCGACGAGGACGACTAGTCTGAAACTCCCAGCCCGCGTGGGAGTTTCGGCTGATGTGCAATCCCCAGTGCTTCTCCATAGTTGCGACCAATGGTCAACGGTCAGGCCTCGATGACCGCAACTACCCCAGGAACAAGTTATGACTATTGTCGAGCAAAATTCATCGCTGCCGGGCGATCCGACTTCCCTATACACTTCGACCCTCGACCCATCGCTGACAACGTCGATTACGACCAACGCGCTGAGTGTCGTGGCCTCCGGCGCGAGCGTTACGCTGGACGAAACGGCCGGGCTACAGAACCTCACCGCCACGCCAAGCCCCGCGGGAGACGCTGACGACAACGACATTCCGTTGGCGTCCCTGCCCTCGACTTTCTCTACCCGTTTGACCGCACTGGGGGCAGGTACCGCCACGGGTGCGGCCTTGAGTGGCTATACCGGTGCCGCAGGCAATACCGGCAGCAATGCGTTCAGCGTCACCGCTGACCCCGGAGCAACCATTACCAATATCAGCTTCGTCGACAGCACTGGCGCACTGCTCAATGGCGTGGAC
>NZ_JBFTML010000122.1:0-1881 GCF_056396925.1 Pseudomonas sp. 05N433
TGCTGTCTTCCTGCACTGCACCAAGCTCGTTGCCGCTCGCCTTCCTGCACTGCACCAAGCTCGTTGCCGCTCGCGAAGCTGAGTACCGGTGCGTCATTGCTGCCGGTGACAGTGACGGTCACCTGCTGGGTGTCGACGCCGCCGAGGCCATCGCTGACCTGGATGGTGAACACTTCATTGTGACTCTCGCCGGCCTGCAGCGACTGCACCGCACTGGCGACGCCATCGGTGCCGTTGGCCAGGGTGTAGGTCCATTGGCCGGTGCTGTCGACGGCGATCGAGCCATAAGTGCCGTTAGCTGTTCCGGCAATGCTCCAGGTGGCGGTGGCATCGTGGTCGATGTCGCTTGAGCTGAATTGGCCGCTGACGCTGAGGGTGCTGTCTTCCTGCACCGCGCCGACATCGTTGCCGCTCGCGAAGCTGAGCACCGGCGCATCGTTGCTGCCGGTGACGGTGACAGTCACCTGCTGGGTGGCGACGCCACCGAGGCCATCACTGACCTGCACACTGAACACTTCGTTGTGACTCTCGCCGGCCTGCAGCGACTGCACGGCACTGGCGACGCCATCGGTGCCGTTGGCCAAGGTGTAGGTCCACTGACCGCTGCCGTCCACGGCGATCGAGCCATAAGTGCCGGTATTGGATCCGGCAATGCTCCAAGTGGCGGTGGCGCTGTGATCGATGTCGCTTGAACTGAACTGGCCACTGACGCTGAGGGTGCTGTCCTCCTGCACGGCGCCGACATCGTTGCCCGACGCGAAGCTGAGCACCGGCGCATCGTTGCTGCCGGTGACGGTGACAGTCACTTGCTGGGTGTCGACGCCGCCCAGGCCATCGCTGACCTGGATGGTGAACACTTCATTGTGAGTCTCGCCGGCCTGCAGTGATTGCACGGCACTGGCGACACCATCAGTGCCATTGGCCAGGGTGTAAGTCCACTGACCGCTGCCGTCGACGGCGATCGAGCCGTAGGTTCCAGTTGCCGAGCCATTGATCGACCAGGTCGCGGTGGCCGCATGGTCGATGTCGCTCGAGCTGAACTGGCCACTGACGCTGAGGGTGCTGTCTTCCTGCACCGCACCGGCATCGTTGCCGCTGGCGAAGCTGAGCACCGGTGCGTCGTTGCTGCCGCTGACGGTGACGGTCACCTGCTGGGTGTCGACGCCGCCCAGGCCATCGCTGACCTGGATGGTGAACACCTCGTCATGGCTCTCGCCGGCCTGCAACGACTGCACGGCACTGGCGACGCCATCGGTGCCATTGGCCAGGGTGTAAGTCCACTGACCGGTGCCGTCCACGGCGATCGAGCCATAAGTGCCGGTATTGGATCCGGCAATGCTCCAAGTGGCGGTGGCGCTGTGATCGATGTCGCTTGAACTGAACTGGCCGCTGACGCTGAGGCTGCTGTCCTCCTGCACCGCGCCCAGCTCATTGCCCGACGCGAAACTGAGTACCGGGGCGTCATTGCTGCCGGTGACAGTGACGGTCACTTGCTGGGTGTCGACGCCGCCCAGGCCATCGCTGACCTGGATGGTGAACACTTCRTTGTGAGTCTCGCCGGCCTGCAGTGATTGCACTGCACTGGCGACGCCATCGGTGCCGTTGGCCAAGGTGTAGGTCCATTGGCCGCTGCTGTCGACGGCGATTGAGCCATAAGTGCCGTTAGCTGTTCCGGCAATGCTCCAGGTCGCCGTGGCAGCATGATCGATGTCGCTTGAACTGAACTGGCCGCTGACGCTGAGGGTGGTGTCCTCCTGCACGGCGCCGACATCGTTGCCGCTCGCGAAGCTGAGCACCGGCGCATCGTTGCTGCCGGTGACGGTGACGGTCACCTGTTGGGTGTCGACGCCACCGAGGCCGTCGCTGACCTGGATGGTGAAC
>NZ_JBFTML010000123.1:0-1857 GCF_056396925.1 Pseudomonas sp. 05N433
GGGTCACAAACGTCACGATCTTCACGCCCACCTTCAGCAAGCTGCGATCCCCCGGCACCAGATTGACGATCGGCACATCCTCCGGCACCAGAATCGTCTGTTGGCCGCCCTTGTAATTGACGGTCAGAACCCGGCCGTTGCTGACCACCAGATCGCCTACGCTGCCATTGGTCATGCTGCTGCCCTTGACCAGATCAAAAGGCCGATGGCCGTCGCCGCTGCCGGCCAGTTCCGGCGGGAAGACGTGGACTTCCAGCGCCTTGAGCGTGCCATCCTCCTGCGGCACGGCAGCCGAGCCGATGTAGCTGCCGGGCTTGATGTCTTCGATATTGGCCAGGGTGACAGCGCGGATTTTGGTGTCGTTGGTCAGGTTGATCACCACGTTCTCGCCGCTGTTGACATGGACCTTCATGACGTCGGCGCTGATGCCGGTGATCTCGCCGCGCACGCCAATGCGCATTCCCGGCGGCACATCGGCAGCCTGAGCAAGACCTGCCGTGAACAAACTGATCAAGGTAACAACGCAAGCGCCGCGAATCAGGTGACGGAACATCGCATTCATATCGAAGTACCTTCCGGTTTATGGAGCGCAGGAGAACATAAGCACGCTATCGAAGAGGATGTCAGTGAATGTATCATCGGATCCCACTGTTTGGACGCATGGTTCATCGCCAGACAGCGCATACCGGCGTTACTCATTCCGCAAAAGAATGATTACTATCAATCCAAACCCTCTTCCGCCGCTCTAGCCAGCCGATTAGCCTCTGCGCATTCCTTCTTGTTCAGCGAGCCATGTTATGAATCCAGCGACTCAGGCGCCCCACGGTGCCGCGACAATGACCCGGGGCATGGTGCTGCTTTTCGCCTTCTGCTGCGGCGCGATCGTCGCCAACATCTACTACGCCCAGCCGATCATCGGCCTGATCGCGCCGGACATCGGCCTGACCGACACCATGGCCAGCCTGATCGTTTCGCTGACGCAGATTGGTTATGCGCTGGGCCTGTTCTTCCTGGTACCGCTGGGTGATCTGCTGGAGAACCGTCGCTTGATGATCATCACCACCGTGGTGGCGATTGCCAGTTTGCTGGGCGCGGCGTTCACCGATCAGCCGAACGTGTTTCTGCTGATTTCGTTGCTGGTGGGTTTCAGCTCGGTGTCGGTACAGATCCTGATTCCGCTGGCCGCCCACCTGACGCCGGAAGCGTCGCGCGGCCGCGTGGTTGGCGGGATCATGGGCGGTCTGCTGCTGGGGATTCTGCTGGCCCGGCCGGTGTCCAGCGTAGTGGCTGACCACTTCGGCTGGCGCGCTATGTTCGTCATTGCCGCAGTTTTGATGGCTGCAATCAGCATCGTACTGGCCCTGACGGTGCCCAAGCGCCAGCCTGATCACAGCGCCTCTTATGGCCAGTTACTGGGCTCGCTCTGGACGCTGCTGCGCCAGCAACCGGTGTTGCGTCAACGGGCGTTTTATCAGGGTTGCATGTTCGCTACGTTCAGCCTGTTCTGGACCGCCGTGCCGCTGGAACTGGCGCGCAATCATGGCTTGTCGCAAACCCAGATCGCGATCTTCGCCCTGGTCGGAGCCATCGGCGCGATTGCCGCACCCATCGCTGGTCGACTGGCCGATGCCGGCCACACCCGCCTCGCCTCGCTGCTAGCGATGCTGTTCGCCAGCCTGAGCTTCCTGCCGGCCTTCATCCACCCGGCCTACAGCGTCATCGGCCTGGCCGTGACCGGCGTGGTACTGGATTTCTGCGTGCAAATGAACATGGTCCTCGGCCAGCGCGCGGTCTACACCCTCGACGCCAAGAGCCGCGGCCGTCTGAATGCACTGTACATGACCAGCATCTTCATCG
>NZ_JBFTML010000124.1:0-1829 GCF_056396925.1 Pseudomonas sp. 05N433
GGCCAGTTCAGCTCGAGCGACATCGACCATGCGGCCACCGCGACCTGGTCGGCCAGTTCAGCTCGAGCGACATCGACCATGCGGCCACCGCGACCTGGTCGATCAATGGCTCGGCAACTGGAACCTACGGCTCGATCGCCGTCGACGGCAGCGGTCAGTGGACTTACACCTTGGCCAACGGCACCGACGGTGTCGCCAGTGCCGTGCAATCGCTGCAGGCCGGCGAGAGCCATGACGAGGTGTTCAGCATCCAGGTCAGCGATGGCCTCGGCGGCGTCGACACCCAGCAGGTGACCGTGACCGTCACCGGCAGCAACGATGCGCCGGTGCTCAGCTTCGCGAGCGGCAACGATGTCGGCGCCGTGCAGGAAGACACCACACTTAGCGTCAGCGGCCAGTTCAGCTCGAGCGACATCGACCATGCGGCCACCGCCACCTGGAGCATTGCCGGGTCCAATACCGGCAGCTACGGCTCGATCGCGGTGGACGGCACCGGTCAATGGACCTACACGTTGGCCAATGGCACCGATGGTGTCGCCAGTGCCGTGCAATCGCTGAAGGCCGGCGAGAGCCATAACGAAGTGTTCACCATCCAGGTCAGCGATGGCCTCGGCGGTGTCGACACCCAGCAAGTGACTGTCACCGTCACCGGCAGCAACGATGCGCCGGTGCTCAGCTTCGCGTCGGGCAATGAGGTGGGCGCGGTGCAGGAGGACACCAGCCTCAGCGTCAGCGGTCAGTTCAGTTCGGCCGACATTGATCATGCGGCCACCGCCACCTGGAGTATTGCCGGGTCCAATACCGGCACTTATGGCTCGATCGCCGTCGACAGCACGGGCCAGTGGACCTACACCCTGGCCAACGGCAGCGATGGCGTCGCCAGTGCCGTGCAATCACTGAAGGCCGGCGAGAGTCACGATGAAGTGTTCAGCGTGCAGGTCAGCGATGGCCTCGGCGGCGTCGACACCCAACTGGTGACCGTGACCGTCACCGGCAGCAACGATGCCGCAGTGCTGTCCTCGGCCAGCGTCACGCTGACCGAAACCAATGCTCCGCTGACCACCGGCGGCAGCCTGACCATCAGCGATATCGACAGCCCGGAAAGCTTCCAGGCGCAGTCCGGCACCGCTGGCGCCAACGGGGCCTTCGCCATCGATGCCGCGGGTAACTGGAGCTATACCGCCAACTCGGCCTTCGATGCACTCAATGTCGGCGACAGCCTGACCGACACCTTCGCGGTACTCAGTGCTGATGGCACCGAGACCTCGGTCAGCGTCACCATCAACGGCACTAACGATGCACCGGTAACCGACCTGAACGGTGGAAGCGCCGGCAACGACGCGACCGCAGCCTTCACCGAACAGACCTCCGTGCTGATCGCCCCGTCGGCGACCATTACCGACGTCGACTCGGCCAACCTGACCTCGATGACGGCGACGCTGACGGTGCGCCCTGACGGCAACACCACCGAGTCGCTATCGCTTAACGCGAGCGCCACTACCGCAGCGGCCGGCCTGACGGTCAGCTACACCACCAGCACCGGCGTGCTGTCGATCACCGGTTTGGCCAGCAAGGCCACATACCAGACGATTCTGGACGGCATCCTCTACAACAACTCCAGCAATACGCCGACCACTTCTGATCGGACGGTGAACGTTCTGGTCAGCGACGGCATCGACAGCAGCATCTCGCACAGCGTCACCATCGGCATCACCGCGCTCAACGACACGCCGGTGAACACGTTGCCGGCAAGCTACACGACGAATGAAGACGCCGCATTCAAGCTCAGCGGTCTGTCGGTGGCAGACGTCGACGCAGGCGCTGGCAAC
>NZ_JBFTML010000125.1:0-1811 GCF_056396925.1 Pseudomonas sp. 05N433
ACGAAAGCGGGGACAGACCACATTTATCGAGGGGCTGGATAATGCTCCTTCAATTTAATCGTGGTCTGTCCCCGTTTTCCCCGGTCCAACATTCAGGTATACGGGGACGGATGCAGTCATAGTGGTCAATGCTGAAGGTAAAGTGGTCACCGGTTGGGGGAAATCATCTTCGGGGACTGGAAAATGAACTGTGTCTTAACGAGCGCCCAATGGCAGCTTTTAGTTGCATTGTGTTTTTTGGCGGGAGAATTCCAGCTGACACTAGCTGAGAAATTACTTCATGGTTCATTATCATCGAGTGAGATAGACGAGCTATGCGAGTTGATTTCAAATGAGTTTATGATGAACGGCATAGAGGAAAGCTTTGAGCCGAATAGTTATGGCCTTGAGCTAGAACTGCTTCTGGATGCTGTCAACAGAGGACGCGGTCAAGCGCGTTAGTGTTTTGTAATTTTTCGGCTCTTTAAGAAAACGGGGGCAGACCACATTTATCGAGGGGCTGGATAATGCTCCTTCAATTTAATCGTGGTCTGTCCCCGTTTTCGATGTTTGATGAAAGGCGGGGAATTTAGAGTGATAGGGGCTGCGAAGTGACAATTACAATGAATCTTGAGATTGAAGTTGGAATTTCCTTTGAAGAAATTGCTTCAGTGCTCTCAGTGATGGGGGCTGAGCACGCAATTGAAAGTGGTTATCTAACAGGTAACTTTAAATATTCAGGTGTTTATTTTGTATTTCGTTGCTTTAGTACTCCTGAGGACGTTGCTGCTGAAGGGGTCAATGTTGATTGGAAAGCAGGTATGAGTGGAGCGTTTCATTGTCCTATAAAATATTTGCTGGAGAGTTCTGAAGATATTAAGTCTTTCCTTGCGAAGCTGTCGATAGAGACGGATTTTAAATTTGTTCTTTCTTTTCAGTACGAAAGCTTGTATGTGATTCGTGATGAGTTTGGTATTAGTTTTCTGAAAAGCATGGTTGATTAGTTGGTGCAAAAAAACGAAAGCGGGGACAGACCACATTTATCGAGGGGCTGGATAATGCTCCTTCAATTTAATCGTGGTCTGCCCCCGTTTTCCCAGAGTTCAAAATTCTTGAAACTGTCGCTCAGCGGCTAGGAGACAATCCGAGTGCTGTTGGGCAAATAAATCTAATATCGGAGAAGTCGGTTTGCCCTAGCTGTACTGATGTGATTAGACAGTTTCGCGATCGATACCCGAAAATTCAGTTGAACGTGTTTACAGTGGAGAATTAAACGTGAAGGCTGATCTTGATTTTTATGATGCGGTTTGTTTGGTAAAAAGACTTTATAGTGATGCTATTGAAGGGCGAAAGTTTCGGCCTGAACAGGCGTTTGCATATGTCCAAGATGAGACGGAAAGTTTGCTTCAGGATGGTTCGCCAGGGATAAATGCGGTTCTTCAAACTGCTATATATATGGAAGGAGCCCGTCGTGGGTTGGTGTTGTCAAAGGATAGCCTGTACGCTCAGGAGATGTTGGAGCTTTTAGCTGATATATATGGGAAGTGTGCTGTGCAAGAATTAATAAAAGCTGGGGTGGGTGGAGAGGATTTGGAGCGTATGAAATTAGAGATGGATTTTGTGAAAGAAAATTTTTTAAAGTGATCGAGAGAATGGGGGCAGACTACATTTTTCTGTGTCGCCCTTTAGCGATCTGAAATAGTGTGAAATAGATAGGGAGATTGTTTTTCATAGAATTGACTAAGCTATTGGCATCATTAATTGTGAACGGATTCACCATATGCCACGCAGAGCACGTCTCTTGATGCCAGGTGTCCCCTTGCATCTGATTC
>NZ_JBFTML010000126.1:0-1537 GCF_056396925.1 Pseudomonas sp. 05N433
CCATTTTCGCAGTGACATTCGGACAAATGGAAGCTTACACAATAATCACTTCTATGCCGCACCCAATGACTGACAACTTTTTCTTTATTACATTCTCCATCGAGCACGCCGCGTCCATCTTCTTTATCTTCTACGCTGCAATTAAAAGAACGAGCAAACAAAGGGGACGGATTTATTTTCTTCAATTACCGACCAGAATGGCGCCGTGGGCGCCCAATTTGTGGGGACCGGCAATGGGCCAAATGCTACTCTAAACCAGTACATTGGGCCGGTAATTTTCAGTGCGCTGGGTGTTGCTGGCTATATCAACCTTAATCCTAGTGTAGGAACTGGACCATGAGTCAACTAGAAAAAAGGAGCAAAGTAGGAGTCCGTATTGCATTAACTATTGTCTTGTTATTGACATGCATTGTTTTTTTTATTGGCATTGAGCTGTATTCTGGAATTGCACCACAAAAAGCCGTTGGCTACCCCAATTCCGGCCAACTTAAGCTTTATGTATTATTTCCAGCCGCATCAGTTCTTATTAGCRCTTTAATGCTGACCTTCTCAAAAAAACTGCCGAACTGGTTGTTGATTGTTTTTATACCGATTCAATTCATCGCTATTTTTACGGTTTTTATTTTTTTTGGTGGTGGTGTGTAAGGGCGTCGCTTGTCGGGAAATGGAATTAACGCTACCGCTGGCTGCTGGGGGGGGCGTTTCTGATTCGTGGTCACTAGGTAATGGGTCCGCATCAGGGTTTGGATTCGTTTCTCCACAACTAGGTGCTAATTAAAACTACTCCTTCCAGGCTGCAAGGAAGATTGGATCAGAATGGTGGAAATTATGACTATTGGGCTATTGGTTTTTATTATAATACTGTGCTTACTGGGAATAATGTGCTTGTTTTTTTCTGAGAAAACGCAAGGCATTATAATCAAGTTAATTGACCGAGCAGGCGCATCAAAAAAATACCCACTCAAGAGCCTGATCAGATCAAGCAATTATCTGTATATTCTTAGATCAGTTGGCGCATTAGCTCTTTTAATGTCTTTTTTCTTAACGTGGGGATTGATAAATAACTTATAAAAATATACACACATATGGAGATCACTCTTGGCATCTGCATGGAAATACCCCACCCCGGCGAGCTTCCAGATCAGAAAGCATGTCCGGCCCGGCCATTGGCTTGCCCGCAATTGGTGCGGTGCTAGCGGGCGAAAGTGAGCCATCAAAGTCAGGGTGTAAAATGACCGACGGAAGCGAACACTTACTTATCGGAAGACTGGCAATCCTGCCATTTGCCTTTGTTCAGTGGGGCGTTTTGCTTTGGTACCTGAGTTCATTGCGGCGATTACGTGACAAYTTTCTGAAAAGATTAATAGGAGGAGCCGTATCTATTGCGACCATTTTCGCAGTGACATTCGGACAAATGGAAGCTTACACAATAATCACTTCTATGCCGCACCCAATGACTGACAACTTTTTCTTTATTACATTCTCCATCGAGCACGCCGCGTCCATCTTCTTTATCTTCTACGCTGCAATTAAAAGA
>NZ_JBFTML010000127.1:0-1304 GCF_056396925.1 Pseudomonas sp. 05N433
GTTGTTGCCGCTGTTGCCGGTCAGCACGTTGTTCAGGGCATTGCCGACGTTGCCGCTGTTGCCGGTCAGCACGTTGTTCAGGGCATTGCCGACGCCGGTGAGGTTGTCGCTGCCGGTGAGGGTGAGGTTTTCCAGGTTGGCGCCCAGGGTCCAGCTCACCGAGGCGCGTACGGTGTCGATATCCCACAGCGAGAGGCCGGTCTCAATGACCACGTCCTTGAGGTTGTCGACGATGTAGGTGTCGCTGCCGCGGTCGTCGATCATGACGTCGGCGCCAAGTCCTCCGTCCAGGGTGTTGTCGCCGTAGTTACCGACGATGCGGTTATTCAGGGCATTACCGGTAGCATTCAGGTCGTTGAAGTCGATAAGGGTCAGGTTCTCGACGTTGCTGCCCAAGGTGTAGCTGATCGACGACAGCACCGTGTCGATTTCGCTCAGCGAGGTACCGCGTTCGATCACTGTGTCGCCGACGTTATCGACGTAGTAGGTGTCGTTACCGGCACCGCCGTCGAGGGTGTCGGCCCCGCCCCGGCCGTCGAGGATATTGGCGGCGGCGTTGCCGGTCAGACGGTTGTCGAGCTTGTTGCCCGTGAGGCTCAGCGCTGCAGAACCGAGCAGCACAGCGTCTTCGACGTTGTCTTCCAAATAGTAACTTACTGCCGTCTGGATCAGGTCGTGGCCTTCGTCAGCCAGTTCAGTGACTTGTACACCGTTGTTGTAGATGACATAGGTGTCATCGCCACTGCCGCCAATGAGCTTGTCGGCGCCGGCCCAACCATCCAGCCAGTCGTTGCCGGCCCCGCCTAGCAGGGTGTTGTCGTAGGCGTTGCCTATCAGGATGTTGTTCAGGTCGTTGCCGATCACGGTGAAGTTGCCGAGGCCGGTGACGGTGACATCTTCGACGTTCTGCAGGTTGCTTTGACTGAGGTCGACGGTGCTGCTGGCCAGGGTCGAGGCGTAGGCAATGTTCAGCAGGTCATGGCCCTGGTCGACGGTTTCCTGCAGCAGCGCCAGTTCACCGGCCTGGTCGAGGATATAGGTGTCGTCGCCGGCGCCGCCGATCAGCGTATCCAGCCCCGCGCCACCGTTGAGCACGTTGTTGCCGCTGTTGCCGGTCAGCACGTTGTTCAGGGTATTGCCGACGCCGTTGAGGTTGTCGCTGCCGGTCAGGGTGAGGTTTTCCAGGTTGGYGCCCAGGGTCCAGCTCACCGAGGCGCGTACGGTGTCGATTTCGCTCGCCAGGGTACTGGTTTCGGTGACCGTGTCCTTGAGGTTGTCGACGATGTAGGTGTCGTTGCCGAAGC
>NZ_JBFTML010000128.1:0-1302 GCF_056396925.1 Pseudomonas sp. 05N433
GAGGTTGGTGGTGTCGACGGTGTCGGTCACGGTGGTGCTGACCGGCGTTTTGTCCGCCACCAGGTTCTCGTAGTTGCCGCCGCTGACGTTGGTGATCGAGTTGGTCAGCGGAGCGTGGCCGGTCAACGCGTCGTTCGGCGCGGCGGTGGTCACGGTACCGGTGGTTTTGCCGACGTCGATGGTGATCGTCTGGCCGTTGGCCAGGGACACGGTGACCGGGCTACCAGTCACTGGCGCACCGACGGTCGCGGTGTAAGTGACGGTGCCGCCTTCGGCTGCCGAAGCGGTGGCATTCAGGGTCACGGTCGTGGTGTCGATCGTGTCGGTGACGGTGGTCACTGCCGGGGCAGTGCTCGGCACCAGGTTCTCGAAATTGCCACCGGTGGCGGTGGAGATGGTCGCCTGGACCGTACCCGCATCCTTGTAAACGTCATCGGATGGAGCCGGGACGGTGACGGTGCCGGTGGTTTTACCGGCGTCGATGGTGATCACGGCGCCRTTGCTCAGGGTYACGGTGACCGGWGTGCCGGCGGCGTTGGTCAGGGTCGCGGTGTAAGTGATCTGACCGCCTTCGGCGACCGAGTTGGATGCGCTCAGGCTGAGRKTSGTGGTGTCCGGKGTGTCGGTCACCGAGGTATCCGCCGACTTGCCGTCGACTTCCAGCTTCTCGTAGTTGCCGCCCTTGGCRTCGTCGATCTTGACGCTCAGGGAGTTGCCGCCGGCCAAGGCATCGTTGGGTGCAACGAAGTTGACAGAACCGCTGCTCGCGCCGACCGGAATGGTGATTGTCTGGCCATTGGACAGGGTCACGACCACTGGCGAACCGGTGACCGGTGCCGATACGGACGCTGTGTAMACCACGGTSCCRCCTTCGGCSACGTTCGYGGTCGCAGTCAGCGAAACGGTGCTGGTGTCGATCGTGTCGGTGACGGTGGTCACTGCCGGGGCAGTGCTCGGCACCAGGTTTTCGAAACTGCCACCGGTGGCGGTGGAAATGGTGGCCTGGACCGTACCGGCATCTTTGTAAACGTCATCGGATGGAGCCGGGACGGTCACGGTGCCGGTGGTTTTACCGGTATCGATGGTGATCACGGCGCCGTTGCTCAGGGTYACGGTGACCGGWGTGCCGGYGGCGTTGGTCAGGGTCGCGGTGTAAGTGATCTGRCCRCCTTCGGCKACCGAGTTGGATGCGCTCAGGCTGAGGTTGGTGGTGTCGACGGTGTCGGTCACGGTGGTGCTGACCGGCGTTTTGTCCGCCACCAGATTTTCGTAATTGCCGCCGCTGACGTTGGTGATCGAGTT
>NZ_JBFTML010000129.1:0-1248 GCF_056396925.1 Pseudomonas sp. 05N433
TCACAATGAAGTGTTCACCATCCAGGTCAGCGATGGCCTCGGCGGCGTCGACACCCAGCAGGTGACCGTCACTGTCACCGGCAGCAATGACGCACCGGTACTCAGCTTCGCGAGCGGCAACGAGCTTGGTGCAGTGCAGGAAGACAGCACGCTCAGCGTCAGCGGCCAATTCAGCTCAAGCGACATCGACCATGCAGCCACCGCCACCTGGAGCATCGCCGGGTCCAATACCGGCACCTACGGCTCGATCGCCGTCGACAGCACGGGCCAATGGACTTACACCCTGGCCAACGGCAGCGATGGCGTCGCCAGTGCCGTGCAGTCGCTGCAGGCCGGCGAGAGTCACAACGAAGTGTTCACCATCCAGGTCAGCGACGGCCTGGGCGGCGTCGACACCCAGCAAGTGACTGTCACCGTCACCGGCAGCAACGATGCACCCGTACTCAGCTTCGCCAACGGCAACGATGCCGGCGCGGTGCAGGAAGACAGCACCCTCAGCGTCAGTGGCCAGTTCAGTTCGACCGACATTGATCATGCGGCCACCGCCACCTGGAGCATTGCCGGGTCCAATACCGGCACCTACGGCTCGATCGCCGTCGACAGCACCGGTCAATGGACTTACACCTTGGCCAACGGCACCAATGGCGTCGCCAGTGCCGTGCAGTCGTTGCAGGCCGGCGAGAGTCACGATGAAGTGTTCACCATCCAGGTCAGCGATGGCCTCGGCGGGGTCGACACCCAGCAGGTGACCGTGACTGTCACCGGCAGCAACGATGCGCCCGTACTCAGCTTCGCAWCSGGCAACGATGYCGGCGCGGTGCAAGAAGACACCACCCTCAGCGTCAGCGGCCAGTTCAGTTCAAGCGACATCGACCATGCGGCCACTGCCACCTGGTCGATCAATGGCTCGGCAACTGGAACCTACGGCTCGATCGCCGTCGACAGCAGCGGTCAGTGGACTTACACCYTGGCCAACGGCACCAATGGCGTCGCCAGTGCCGTGCAGTCGTTGCAGGCCGGCGAGAGTCACAACGAAGTGTTCACCATCCAGGTCAGCGACGGCCTGGGCGGTGTCGACACCCAGCAGGTGACTGTGACCGTCACCGGCAGCAATGACGCACCCGTACTCAGTTTCGCCAACGGCAACGATGCCGGCGCGGTGCAGGAAGACACCACGCTCAGCGTCAGCGGCCAGTTCAGTTCAAGCGACATCGATCATGCCGCCACCGCGACCTGGAGCATTGCCGG
>NZ_JBFTML010000130.1:0-1228 GCF_056396925.1 Pseudomonas sp. 05N433
GTGTCGACACCCAGCAGGTGACTGTCACCGTCACCGGCAGCAACGATGCACCGGTGCTCAGTTTCGCGAGCGGCAACGATGTCGGCGCCGTGCAGGAGGACAGCACCCTCAGCGTCAGTGGCCAATTCAGCTCGACCGACATTGATCATGCGGCCACCGCCACCTGGAGCATCGCCGGGTCCAATACCGGTACTTACGGCTCGATCGCCGTCGACAGCACGGGCCAGTGGACTTACACCCTGGCCAACGGCACCGATGGCGTTGCCAGTGCGGTGCAGTCGTTGCAGGCCGGCGAGACTCATAACGAAGTGTTCAGCGTGCAGGTCAGCGATGGCCTCGGCGGGGTCGACACCCAGCAGGTGACTGTCACCGTCACCGGCAGCAACGACGCACCCGTACTCAGTTTCGCCAACGGCAACGATGCCGGCGCGGTGCAGGAAGACACCACGCTCAGCGTCAGCGGCCAGTTCAGTTCAAGCGACATCGATCATGCCGCCACCGCGACCTGGAGCATTGCCGGGTCMAAYACCGGCASCTACGGCTCGATCGCCGTCGACAGCACGGGCCAATGGACCTACACGTTGGCCAACGGCACCGATGGYGTCGCCAGTGCCGTGCAATCRCTGMARGCCGGCGAGAGYCATAACGAAGTGTTCAGCGTGCAGGTCAGCGAYGGCCTCGGCGGCGTCGACACCCAGCAGGTGACCGTGACGGTCACCGGCAGCAACGATGCGCCGGTGCTCAGCTTCGCGTCGGGCAACGATGCCGGTGCSGTGCAGGAAGACACCACCCTCAGCGTCAGTGGCCAGTTCAGTTCGACCGACATTGATCATGCGGCCACCGCCACCTGGAGCATCGCCGGGTCCAACACTGGCAGCTATGGCTCGATCGCCGTCGACAGCACGGGCCAATGGACCTACACGTTGGCCAATGGCACCGATGGCGTCGCCAGTGCGGTGCAATCGCTGAAGGTCGGCGAGACTCATAACGAAGTGTTCAGCGTGCAGGTCAGCGATGGCCTCGGCGGTGTCGACACCCAGCAAGTGACCGTCACCGTCACCGGCAGCAACGATGCGCCGGTGCTCAGCTTCGCGTCGGGCAACGATGCCGGTGCGGTGCAGGAAGACAGCACCCTCAGCGTCAGCGGCCAGTTCAGTTCAAGCGACATCGATCATGCCGCCACCGCGACCTGGAGCATTGCCGGGTCAAACACCGGCAGCTACGGCTC
>NZ_JBFTML010000131.1:0-1115 GCF_056396925.1 Pseudomonas sp. 05N433
AGTCTCTACTAAGCATGTCTGAGGAAAATAAATATACTACAGGTTTGCCGTCAATTTTTTTGTATTTTGGATTTTTGAAATAGTTAAGTATCCAGTAATTAACTATTTCATCGAACTGTGACAAACTTTCTGGAGTGTTCGTATGGTTTGCCCATAGTAGAGCAAAATCTACGTTGTAGTCCTTAGCATTTTTTATGTATGAGTCTATAGCGTAGGTGCGGTTTTTTACACCTGTTCCTTGGTCCCAATACCAATCATAGGCAATGAAATTTATCCCGTATTTTTCCATCCATTGCAGGTGCCTTCTCGTCACCTCATCCGACCCCTCTGTGTACCATCCCAGAAGCGGTTCACGTTCGGGGTGCGCTTTGATTTTCGCCCAGCCATCTACATCCGGCCTTTTCCACCCAGGGTAATAGTAGACTCCGACGTCAATAGCATGTGTGGTGGAAGTTATCAGTGATAGAAATGAAAGGGAAGCAACTAGTAGCTTTTTCATAATGGCACCGTAAGTCCTAAGTGTTAGTGGGTTTGGCAGTGCTCAGTGATTGGGCGATGTGCTTTGTCTTGTTTCTATTGGGTGATATAAATGGCTTTTCGATGAATAGGTAAGTGACGACAGATGTGCCTGATACTACGATTAGTACTAAAGGGAGAAGTGCTATAAACGTGAAAATTCCCACTTTGGAAAAATCAAAAATATTGAATGTCGAGAATGCCCAGTAAAGTATTAGACCGTGAGTAAGGTAAATGCTATAGCTTACTTCTCCGAGCGATTTAAGGCCATGTTTTTTCAGTAAGCCAAATATGTCATTTCCAAGGCTGATAATAGCGAATGGGGCTGCGAGAAATAGCATCTGGAGTGTTGAGTATTCTTTATGTTGAAAGAGTGCTGTCGCAATTAATATTGTGGCAATAAATGCCGCGCCTTTTCCTTGTAATAAGGGGACTGCGTGGGGAAGGTGGTTTTTAATTAGGACTGGAATGAATCCGAAAAAAAATAGTTGGAAAAGGCTAGGTTTAATAAGGTTGTTATGAAGCCCTAATGCCACTAGTGCTAGGGTGAATAATGACAGTAATAGGTAGGCTCCCGAGACATTTTTCCGGAATAAGAT
>NZ_JBFTML010000132.1:0-1108 GCF_056396925.1 Pseudomonas sp. 05N433
ACTGTCACCGGCAGCAATGACGCACCGGTACTCAGCTTCGCGAGCGGCAACGGCAACGAGCTTGGTGCAGTGCAGGAAGACAGCACGCTCAGCGTCAGCGGCCAATTCAGCTCAAGCGACATCGACCATGCAGCCACCGCGACCTGGAGCATTGCCGGGTCCAACACCGGCAGCTACGGCTCGATCGCCGTCGACAGCAGCAGCGGTCAGTGGACTTACACCTTGGCCAATGGCACCGATGGTGTCGCCAGTGCCGTGCAGTCGCTGCAGGCCGGCGAGACTCACAACGAAGTGTTCAGCGTGCAGGTCAGTGATGGCCTGGGCGGCGTCGACACCCAGCAGGTGACTGTCACCGTCACCGGCAGCAACGATGCGCCCGTGCTCAGCTTCGCGTCGGGCAATGAGCTGGGTGCGGTGCAGGAAGACACCACCCTCAGCGTCAGTGGCCAGTTCAGCTCGAGCGACATCGACCACGATGCTACCGCCACCTGGAGCATTGCCGGGTCCAATACCGGCACTTATGGCTCAATCGCCGTCGACGGCACCGGTCAGTGGACCTACACCTTGGCCAATGGCACCGATGGTGTCGCCAGTGCCGTGCAATCGCTGCAGGCCGGCGAGACTCACAATGAAGTGTTCACCATCCAGGTCAGCGACGGCCTGGGCGGCGTCGACACCCAGCAAGTGACTGTCACCGTCACCGGCAGCAATGACGCCCCCGTACTCAGCTTCGCCAGCGACAACGATGTCGGCGCGGTGCAGGAGGACAGCAGCCTCAGCGTCAGTGGCCAGTTCAGCTCGAGCGACATCGACCACGATGCTACCGCCACCTGGAGCATTGCCGGGTCCAACACCGGCACTTATGGCTCAATCGCCGTCGACGGCAGCGGCCAATGGACCTACACGTTGGCCAATGGCACCGATGGTGTCGCCAGTGCCGTGCAATCGCTGAAGGCCGGCGAGACTCACAATGAAGTGTTCACCATCCAGGTCAGCGATGGCCTCGGCGGCGTCGACACCCAGCAGGTGACCGTCACTGTCACCGGCAGCAATGACGCACCGGTACTCAGCTTCGCGAGCGGCAACGAGCTTGGTGCAGTGCAGGAAG
>NZ_JBFTML010000133.1:0-1068 GCF_056396925.1 Pseudomonas sp. 05N433
GAGCGGAAGTGTTAAATAGAAGATCCACTCGTAGCCTAAGGTCCAATGAGCTCCAGCAGTCATTCGGATGCTGTCCTGGAACCCATTAAATGATGCTCCGAAGAAGATTAGCCACTTTAGTGTCTCTTTTGCTAATGCGTCGAGGTGAACCAGTTTGAAGTTTGTGTTGATAAGGGTGGTAAGAATAAGTGCCGCGAGTACAAATAAATAAAGCGGCATGATGCGACGTACGCGTGAACTGAGCAGTTTTGCCCAGTTGGGGGTGGACTCATAAATTTTTCCTAGAAAAAGAAATCCGGTGATCATGAAGAATAATGAAACCGGGACCGTGCCTAGGTTGTTTAATAGGTCGCTATCAGGGCGCGACCAAACTCCAGTTGTCTTCCAATAGTATGTGGTAATGAAGTGGTGGCACACTACTGATGTTGCAAGGATCCCTCGAAGCGCATCTAGTGGTGAGGAACGATCTAAGGTTTGTTGAGTTAGCAGTGTGGAATAGCTGAATAGCTTATTTAGTAATGCTATTGATAGTGTGTATAGCAGTAGTAACGCTGCGATAACTGTCATGTTGGGAAGCCTGTTAAGAAGCTATAGCGTGGTTTGGTGGTAGCATCGTTTCGGGATAGTTGTCCTGGGGGGAAGGTCTTTGTGTGATAGAGCGATTTAAATTGGCTTCAAATTTAAATACATAATACAGGGCGCAAATCATGAATAGGGTATTCTGTAATGTGTCGATGAGGCCGGTGGATATCGTAAATGTAATGTAGCCAATTACCATTCCCAGATACATGCGCCGGGCAGGCTGCTGCCGGATGGTTCGAGCGACCTTGGTATAAAGTAAAAAAAAGAATGCAGTATAACTAATTAGGCCAAGAGAACCCTGGTCAATCATCAAGCGAAATACGATACTTTCAGTATTGAAAAGGTCCGGGTCGAGGCCTGAAGATACAATGTTGCGAGTCGCATCAAGGCCGCCTCCGACAAGCGGAGAACTAAAGAAATGACGAGCGGAAGCAGCAAATTGCGCGCCACGCATAGCTAAATCGGAGCCATTCATGTCTTCGCCGA
>NZ_JBFTML010000134.1:0-1035 GCF_056396925.1 Pseudomonas sp. 05N433
CTGCCGTTGTTGTAGACGTCATTGGCCGGGGTTTCGACATTCACGGAGCCGGTGGTTTTTCCGGCTTCGATGGTGATGGTCGAGCCGTTGGACAGGGTCACGGTGACCGGCGTCTGCGCCGGGTTGGTCAGGGTGGCGGTGTARGTGATCTGGCCRCCTTCGACAACGGTGCCGGTGGCGCTGAGGGTCAGGCCGGTACTGTCGATCGAGTCGGTAATGGTGGTGACGGCCGGCGTGGTGYTCGGTACGAGGTTCTCGAAATTGCCACCGGTGGCACCGGTGATCGTRGTGCTGACGGTGCTGCCGTTGTTGTAGACGTCATTGGCCGGGGTTTCGACATTCACGGAGCCGGTGGTTTTTCCGGCTTCGATGGTGATGGTCGAACCGTTGGACAGGGTCACGGTGACCGGCGTCTGCGCCGGGTTGGTCAGGGTCGCGGTGTAGGTGATCTGGCCACCTTCMGTGACGCTGCCGGTGGCAGTCAGGGTCAGGCCGGTACTGTCGATCGAGTCGGTAATGGTGGTGACGGCCGGCGTGGTGCTCGGTACGAGGTTCTCGAAATTGCCACCGGTGGCACCGGTGATCGTGGTGCTGACGGTGCTGCCGTTGTTGTAGACGTCATTGGCCGGGGTWTCGACGGTCACGCTGCCGGTGGTYTTGCCCGCTTCGATGGTAATGACCGAGCCATTGCTCAAGGTCACGGTCATCGGCGTGCCAGCCGGGTTGGTCAGGGTGGCGGTGTAAGTGATCTGGCCGCCTTCGACAACGGTGCCGGTGGCGCTGAGGCTCAGGCCGGTGTTGTCGATCGAGTCGGTAATGGTGGTGACGGCCGGCGTGGTGCTCGGTACGAGGTTCTCGAAATTGCCACCGGTCGCACCGGTGATTGTGGTGCTGACGGTGCTGCCGTTGTTGTAGACGTCATTGGCCGGGGTTTCGACATTCACGGAGCCGGTGGTTTTTCCGGCTTCGATGGTGATGGTCGAGCCGTTGGACAGGGTCACGGTGACCGGCGTCTGCGCCGGGTTGGTCAGGGTG
>NZ_JBFTML010000135.1:0-924 GCF_056396925.1 Pseudomonas sp. 05N433
GATACGAACAACCCTGCCCCCGTCAAAGGCACTTACGACTTCATGACGTTCGTGCATGAAATCGGTCATGCCCTGGGCCTCAAACATCCATTCGAGTCGAGCCAATCCAACAGTACGCTGATCTCGCCTCTGCTCGATGATACGCATTACACGATCATGAGCTACAACAATGCGTACTCCTATCAGCCGACGACACCGATGCTGCTGGATATTCTCGCTATCCAGAAAATTTACGGCGCCAACATGCTTTGGCAAACCGGTGACAACGTCTATCGCTGGGCACCCGACCAATCAGTATTCGAAACCATCTGGGATGCCGGCGGAAACGATACGATCGATGCCAGCAACCAGCAGGCGGCTGTCAGACTGAACCTGAATGAGGGTGAGTTCAGCAACATCGGCAAGGCATTCGTCGACATCCCGAACCTGCAACTGGTCAATGACGGGCTGGCGATCGCCTTTGGCACCAAAATCGAAAATGCCACCGGTTCGGCTTTTAACGATGAGCTTATCGGCAATGCGCTGGGTAACGTTCTCGATGGTGGTGCCGGCCAAGACGTCATGATTGGCGGTGCAGGCAACGACGTTTACGTTGTGGATAACGTGGGTGACGTGGTGGTGGAAACCAGCACCTCGCTGAGCGAAATCGACACGGTTATGTCGTCGATCAGCTACACCCTGGGCAGCAACCTCGAGAACCTGACCCTCACCGGCAGCGACCAGCTCGACGCCACCGGCAACGCCCTGAACAACGTGCTGATCGGCAACAGCGGCAACAACGTGCTGGACGGTGGCCTCGGCGCCGACGTGATGATGGGCGGCTTCGGCAACGACACCTACATCGTCGACAACCTCAAGGACACGGTCACCGAAACCAGTACCCTGGCGAGCGAAATCGACACCGTACGCGCCTCGGTGAGCTGG
>NZ_JBFTML010000136.1:0-923 GCF_056396925.1 Pseudomonas sp. 05N433
TCGTGCTCACGGGTACCCTCGCCAACATCAACACTTACCTGGCCACGGTCGCCAACCAGCCAACCTACACCCCGGTTGCCAATGCCAACGGCACGGTCACCCTGACCATGCTGACCAATGACGGYGGCAACACGGGCACTGGTGGTGCACTGAGCGACAGCGACACGATCAACATCAACATCACCGCGCTCAACGACACTCCGGTGAACACACTGCCGGCAAGCTACACGACGAATGAAGACACCGCATTCAAGCTCAGCGGCCTGTCGGTGGCAGACGTCGATGCAGGCGCTGGCAGCATCTCGGTCACGCTCACGGTCGACAGCGGCTCGTTAACGGCCGCGACAGCAGGCAGTGTCACGATCAGCGGCTCAGGCACCAGCAGCATCGTGCTCACGGGTACCCTCACCAACATCAACACTTACCTGGCCACGGTCGCCAACCAGCCGACCTACACCCCAGCTGCCAATGCCAACGGTACGGTCACCCTGACCATGCTGACTAATGACGGCGGCAACACGGGCACTGGTGGTGCGCTGAGCGACAGCGACACGATCAACATCAACATCACCGCGCTCAATGACGCACCGGTGAACACGCTGCCGGCAAGCTACACGACGAATGAAGACACCGCATTCAAGCTCAGCGGCCTGTCGGTGGCAGACGTCGATGCAGGCGCTGGCAGCATCTCGGTCACGCTCACGGTCGGCAGCGGCACCTTGACGGCCGCGGGAGCAGGCAGTGTCTCGGTCAGTGGCTCGGGCACCAGCAGCATCGTGCTCACGGGTACCCTCGCCAACATCAACACTTACCTGGCCACGGTCGCCAACCARCCAACCTACACCCCGGTTGCCAATGCCAACGGCACGGTCACCCTGACCATGCTGACCAATGACGGTGGCAACACGGGCACTGGTGGTGCA
>NZ_JBFTML010000137.1:0-893 GCF_056396925.1 Pseudomonas sp. 05N433
CGTGAATGCTGCTGATGGTTGCCGGCATCTGTCTGGCTCAGCGCCTTGCCGTCTGCACCGTAGCGCCATCGTGTGGTGTAGACGCAGCCATCGAATAACGTGCGGGTTTCTTCTAAAGGCAGGTAATGCAAACTAAAGGAATCGAATGCAATCGAACCCGAAGGATCGACTTTCTTGATCAGCTGACCCCGCAAGTTTTTCCCAGGATCCGCATCGCCCTGCCCATAGGTCAAGACTTCGACGTTCGGTTGCGCATTGGCGTCAACCGCCAACATGCGCAGTTGATCATCGTAGGTATTTCGCCATTGATTGCCGCGCTCATCCCAGCGGCAGAGGACTTCACCGGCCACACCGAGCAAGCTCAGACGCCAGCCGGAATCGACGCTGTCGACCTTCAGCGGTTGGCCGGTCAGCCCATGGACCGTCGTCAGGTTGGGCCTGGAGCCATACAGACGCGGATCCCAGTGTTCCACCGGTCTGCCGGTGACGTCATGACGCTGTCGGGTGATGAGCGCTTCCAGAGGCTCGCGAGCGCTATTGCGCAGGTAGGCCACATGGCGAACCGCCAGGCCGCGGCCATCATTGGCAGTAATCGAAGAGGTGTTCCGATGCACGGTGAGATCCATCTCTCTATCTCCTTCAATGCGTAGCATCGGTCACGGCAAGGGTTTTCTCCAAGGCTCGATGCTATCAACGTACGAGGGGTGTGTAACCTGTCAGATATGACAGGTTACAAGGGACGCACCTATCCCAACGCATCCACACGGTTGGCGAATGACGCGTAGAATCACGCGTTGTATCATATCGTTGAGGTCGCAGTGGTGGTTTTTGTGCTGGGCTTCGTGCTGTCGCGGCTTTGGCGGGTTACCGCGGCGGGCTCCGATGTCGTGTTC
>NZ_JBFTML010000138.1:0-838 GCF_056396925.1 Pseudomonas sp. 05N433
GCATCGTTTGGCGCAACGAAGTTGACAGAACCGCTGCTGGCACCGACCGGAATGGTGATGGTCTGGCCATTGGACAGGGTCACAACCACTGGCGAGCCGGTGACTGGCGCTGACACGGACGCGGTGTACACCACGGTCCCACCTTCGGCGACGTTCGCGGTCGCAGTCAGCGAAACGGTGCTGGTGTCGATGGTATCGGTGACGGTGGTGGCTGCCGGGGCAGTGCTCGGCACCAGGTTTTCGAAATTGCCACCGGTGGCGGTGGAGATGGTCGCCTGGACCGTGCCGGTGTCTTTGTAAACGTCATCGGCAGGGGCGGCGACGCTCACGCTGCCAGTGGTCGCGCCTGCAGCGATGGTGATCACGGCCCCGTTGCTCAAGGTCACGGTGACTGGCGTGCCCGCCGGATTGGTCAGGGTCGCGGTGTACAGAATCTGACCACCTTCGGCCACTTCGGTGGACGCCGACAGGCTCAGGCCGGTGTCGTCTTTCGAATCGGTGATGGTGGTGAGTGCCGGCTCGGTGCTCGGGGTCAGTTGTTCGAAATTACCGCCGGTGGTGCCGGTGATCGTAGTGCTGACGGTGCTGCCGTTGTTGTAGACGTCATTGGCCGGGGTWTCGACGGTCACGCTGCCGGTGGTCTTGCCCGCTTCGATGGTAATGACCGAGCCATTGCTCAAGGTCACGGTCATTGGCGTGCCAGCAGGGTTGGTCAGGGTGGCGGTGTARGTGATCTGGCCGCCTTCGACAACGGTGCCGGTGGCGCTGAGGGTCAGGCCGGTACTGTCGATCGAGTCGGTAATGGTGGTGACGGCCGGCGTGGTGTTCGGTACGAGGT
>NZ_JBFTML010000139.1:0-805 GCF_056396925.1 Pseudomonas sp. 05N433
GTGCGGTGCAATCACTGAAGGCTGGCGAGAGTCACAACGAAGTGTTCAGTGTGCAGGTCAGTGATGGCCTCGGTGGCGTCGCCACCCATCTGGTGACTGTCACCGTCACCGGCAGCAACGATGCGCCGGTGCTCAGCTTCGCCAGCGGCAACGATGTCGGCGCCGTGCAGGAAGACACCAGCCTCAGCGTCAGCGGCCAGTTCAGCTCGACTGACATCGATCACGCGGCCACCGCCACCTGGAGCATTGCCGGGTCAAATACCGGCACCTATGGTTCGATCGCCGTGGACGGCACCGGTAAGTGGACGTACACCCTGGCCAACGGCACCGATGGCGTTGCCAGTGCCGTGCAATCACTGAAGGTTGGCGAGAGTCATGCTGAGGTGTTCACCATGCAGGTCAGCGATGGCCTCGGTGGCGTCGCCACCCAGCAAGTGACCGTCACCGTCACCGGCAGCAACGATGCGCCCGTACTCAGTTTCGCCAACGGCAACGATGCCGGCGCGGTGCAGGAAGACACCACGCTCAGCGTCAGCGGCCAGTTCAGTTCAAGCGACATCGATCATGCCGCCACCGCGACCTGGAGCATTGCCGGGTCCAATACCGGCAGCTACGGCTCGATCGCCGTCGACAGCAGCGGTCAGTGGACTTACACCCTGGCCAACGGCACCAATGGCGTCGCCAGTGCCGTGCAGTCGTTGCAGGCCGGCGAGAGTCACAACGAAGTGTTCACCATCCAGGTCAGCGACGGCCTCGGTGGCGTCGACACCCAACAGGTGACCGTCACCGTCACCGGCAGCAACGA
>NZ_JBFTML010000140.1:0-752 GCF_056396925.1 Pseudomonas sp. 05N433
CGACCTGAACAACACCCTGCTCGGCAATGCCTACAACAACACCCTGCAAGGCGGGGCCGGCAATGACTGGCTGGATGGCGGCGCCGGCGCCGACACCCTCAGCGGCGGCAGCGGCGACGACACCTACGTCATCGACAACGCCACCGACAMGGTCACTGAGCTCGCCGACGAAGGCCGCGACCTGATCCGCACGACGGTGAGCTACACCCTCTCGGCCAACGTCGAAGACGGCGTGCTGCTCGGCACCRCCGCGTTGAACCTCACCGGCAACGAACTCGATAACAGCCTCACCGGCAACGCCGCCGCCAACTTCCTCGACGGCAAGGCCGGGGCTGATACCCTGGACGGCGGGGCTGGCAACGACACCTACGTGGTCGACAACCTCGGCGACACGGTAATCGAGCGCGGCACCTCGCTGRSCGARATCGACACGGTGCTGTCGTCGATCAGCTACACCCTGGGCAGCAACCTCGAGAACCTGACCCTCACCGGCAGCGACCAGCTCGACGCCACCGGCAACGCCCTGAACAACGTGCTGATCGGCAACAGCGGCAACAACGTGCTGGATGGTGGCCTCGGCGCCGACGTGATGATGGGCGGCTTCGGCAACGACACCTACATCGTCGACAACCTCAAGGACACGGTCACCGAGACCAGTACCCTGGCGAGCGAAATCGACACCGTACGTTCCTCGGTGAGCTGGACCCTGAGTGCCAACCTGGAAAACCTCACCCTCACCGGCAGCGACAACC
>NZ_JBFTML010000141.1:0-749 GCF_056396925.1 Pseudomonas sp. 05N433
GTCGGCGCCAGCAGCGGCTCTGTTAATTTTGTTGCACCCAACGACGCGTTAGCCGGCGGCAACTCCCTGAGCGTCAAGATCGACGATGCCAAGGGCGGCAACTACGAGAAGCTGGAAGTCGACGGCAAGTCGGCGGATACCTCGGTGACCGACACACCGGACACCACRACCCTCAGCCTGAGCGCATCCAACTCGGTGGCTGAAGGCGGTTCCATCGTTTACACCGCGACCCTGACCAAYGCCSCYGGCACACCCGTGACCGTGACCCTGAGCAACGGCGCCGTCATCACCATCGACGCCGGTAAAACCACCGGCACCGTAACCGTCCCGGCTCCATCCGATGACGTTTACAAAGATGCCGGTACGGTCCAGGCCACCATYTCCACCGCCACCGGTGGCAATTTCGARAACCTGGTGCCGARCACTGCCCCGGCGGTCACCACCGTTACCGACACCATCGACACCAGTACCGTTTCGCTGAGTGCGACTGCGAACGTCGCCGAAGGTGGGACCGTGGTGTACACWGCGTCCGTATCGGCACCGGTCACCGGTTCGCCAGTGGTCGTGACCCTGTCCAATGGCCAGACCATCACCATTCCGGTCGGCGCCAGCAGCGGCTCTGTYAATTTTGTTGCACCCAACGACGCGTTAGCCGGCGGCAACTCCCTGAGCGTCAAGATCGACGATGCCAAGGGCGGCAACTACGAGAAGCTGGAAGTCGACGGCAAGTCGGCGGATACCTCGGTGAC
>NZ_JBFTML010000142.1:0-740 GCF_056396925.1 Pseudomonas sp. 05N433
GGGACCGTGGTGTACACCGCGTCCGTGTCAGCGCCAGTCACCGGCTGGGACCGTGGTGTACACCGCGTCCGTGTCAGCGCCAGTCACCGGCTCGCCAGTGGTTGTGACCCTGTCCAATGGCCAGACCATCACCATTCCGGTCGGTGCCAGCAGCGGTTCTGTCAACTTCGTTGCGCCAAACGATGCCCTCGCTGGYGGCGGTTCTTTGAGCGTGAAGATCGACGACGCCAAGGGCGGCAACTACGAGAARCTGGAAGTCGACGGCAAGTCGGCGGATACCTCGGTGACCGACACGCCGGACACCACGACTCTCAGCCTGAGCGCGACCGACTCGGTGGCCGAAGGTGGTTCCATTGTTTATACCGCAACCTTGACCAACGCCGCCGGCACGCCAGTGACCGTGACGTTGAGCAATGGCGCCGTGATCACCATCGAAGCGGGTAAAACCACCGGCTCCGTAACCGTCGATGCGCCGAAGGACGACGTCTACAAAGACGCCGGCACTGTTGAAGCAACCATCAAGGACGCAACCGGCGGCAACTTCGAGAACCTGGTAACCAGCAATACGCCTGCGGTCACTACCGTCAACGACACCATCGACACCAGCACTGTTTCGCTGACTGCGACCGCGAACGTGGCCGAAGGTGGGACCGTGGTGTACACCGCGTCCGTGTCAGCGCCAGTCACCGGCTCGCCAGTGGTTGTGACCCTGTCCAATGGCCAGACCATCACCATTCCGG
>NZ_JBFTML010000143.1:0-659 GCF_056396925.1 Pseudomonas sp. 05N433
CCCATCTGGTGACTGTCACCGTCACCGGCAGCAACGATGCGCCGGTGCTCAGCTTCGCCAGCGGCAACGATGTCGGCGCCGTGCARGAAGACACCACCCTCAGCGTCAGCGGCCAGTTCAGCTCGACTGACATCGATCACGCGGCCACGGCGACCTGGAGCATTGCCGGGTCAAACACCGGCAGCTACGGCTCGATCGCCGTCGACAGCAGCGGCCAATGGACTTACACCCTGGCCAACGGCACCGATGGCGTTGCCAGTGCCGTGCAATCACTGAAAGCCGGCGAGAGTCATAACGAAGTGTTCAGCGTGCAGGTCAGCGAYGGCCTCGGCGGKGTCGACACCCAGCAGGTGACCGTCACCGTCACCGGCAGCAACGACGCACCCGTACTCAGTTTCGCCAACGGCAACGATGCCGGCGCGGTGCAAGAAGACACCACCCTCAGCGTCAGCGGCCAGTTCAGTTCAAGCGACATCGAYCATGCTGCCACGGCGACCTGGAGCATTGCCGGAACAGCTAACGGCACTTATGGCTCGATCGCCGTCGACAGCAGCGGCCAATGGACCTACACGTTGGCCAACGGCACCGATGGCGTCGCCAGTGCCGTGCAATCACTGAAAGCCGGCGAGAGTCATAACGAAGTGTTCAGCGTGCAGGTC
>NZ_JBFTML010000144.1:0-651 GCF_056396925.1 Pseudomonas sp. 05N433
ACGCTTGGTGGCGCTGGCTTGGTGGCGCTGATTCCACCGCAAGACGAACCGACGGCCTACGAGTATCGCAACGGTTTCCTGCATGCGCGCTATCGCGGTCAGGCGGTGTGGAAATACCAGCGCAATGCCCAGGGTGATGTCACCGAGGCGACCGATCCCGACGGTCAGGTCACCCATTACCACTACGACGAACAAGGCCGGCTGCTGTCGATCCGCTACCCGGACACCAGTCGCCATGTGTTCGTCTGGAATGCCCTGGGCCAGTTGCTTGAGGAAACACTGCCAGATGGTGGGCAGCGAGCGTTTTCCTACGATGCGCTGGGGCGGCAGACGACTCGTCAGGACGAACACGGTGCGCTCACCCAGTATCAATGGGATGCCGTCGGCCGACTGGTCCAGGCGACATTGCCGACCGGCGCCACCCGTGGGTTCAGCTACAACGCCTACGGTAAGATCACCGCCGAACGCGACGAACTGGGCCGCATCACCCGCTACGAATACGTCGACGATTTGCACCTGGTCAGCCGCCGGATCAATCCCGACGGCACCCAGCTCCAGTACCGCTATGACAATGCGCAGCTGCTGCTCACGGAAATCGAAAACGAATCCGGCGAACACTATCGGCTGGACTACACACCCAACGGCTTGATC
>NZ_JBFTML010000145.1:0-651 GCF_056396925.1 Pseudomonas sp. 05N433
CCGGTTTCCTGTCGGATCAAGCCGTTGGGTGTGTAGTCCAGCCGATAGTGTTCGCCGGATTCGTTTTCGATTTCCGTGAGCAGCAGCTGCGCATTGTCATAGCGGTACTGGAGCTGGGTGCCGTCGGGATTGATCCGGCGGCTGACCAGATGCAGATCGTCGACGTATTCGTAGCGGGTGACGCGACCCAGTTCATCGCGTTCGGCGGTGATCTTGCCGTAGGCGTTGTAACTGAACGCCCGGGTGGCCCCGGTCGGCAATGTCGCCTGGACCAGTCGGCCGACGGCATCCCATTGATACTGGGTGAGCGCACCGTGTTCGTCCTGACGAGTCGTCTGCCGTCCCAGCGCATCATAGGAAAACGTTCGCTGCCCACCATCTGTTAGTGTTTCCTCAAGCAACTGACCCAAGGCATTCCAGACAAAGACATGCCGACTGGTGTCCGGGTAGCGGACCGACAGCAACCGGCCCTGAGGGTCGTAGTGGTAATGGGTGACCTGACCGTCGGGATCGGTCGCCTCGGTGACATCACCCTGAGCATTGCGCTGGTATTTCCACACCGCCTGACCGCGATAGCGCGCATGCAGGAAACCGTTGCGATACTCGTAGGCCGTCGGTTCGTCTTGCGGTGGAATCAGCGCCACCAAGCGT
>NZ_JBFTML010000146.1:0-618 GCF_056396925.1 Pseudomonas sp. 05N433
CCGCTGGCGAAGCTGAGCACCGGCGCATCGTTGCTGCCGGTGACGGTGACAGTCACCAGATGGGTGGCGACGCCACCGAGGCCATCACTGACCTGCACACTGAACACTTCGTTGTGACTCTCGCCAGCCTTCAGCGATTGCACGGCACTGGCGACACCGTCGGTGCCATTGGCCAACGTGTAGGTCCATTGGCCGCTGCTGTCGACGGCGATCGAGCCGTAGCTGCCGGTGTTTGACCCGGCAATGCTCCAGGTCGCGGTGGCTGCATGATCGATGTCAGTCGAGCTGAATTGGCCACTGACGCTGAGGGTGCTGTCCTCCTGCACGGCGCCGACATCGTTGCCGCTCGCGAAACTGAGCACCGGTGCATCGTTGCTGCCGGTGACGGTGACAGTCACCTGCTGGGTGTCGACACCGCCCAGGCCGTCGCTGACCTGGATGGTGAACACTTCGTTGTGACTCTCGCCGGCCTGCAGCGATTGCACGGCACTGGCAACGCCATCGGTGCCGTTGGCCAGGGTGTAAGTCCATTGGCCGCTGCTGTCGACGGCGATCGAGCCGTAGCTGCCGGTGTTTGACCCGGCAATGCTCCAGGTCGCGGTGGCTGCATGATCGATG
>NZ_JBFTML010000147.1:0-611 GCF_056396925.1 Pseudomonas sp. 05N433
AGTGCCCATGGTGCCCATGCCACCCTCAACATCGGGCAGAACCTGGTGTTCAAGGATGACGGACCGAGCATCAGCACCACCGGCACGGAGCCGACGCTGACGGTCGATGAAACGGTGCTGGCCACCAACGACACCCAGAGCTTTACCGCCAACTTCAGYTCGGCRTTTGGCGCCGATGGGGCCGGCACGCTGACCTATGCACTGGGTGTGGTAGCGGGCGGCTCCGGGCTGACCGATACCGCTACCGGCCAAGCGGTGAATTTGTCGCTTAACGGTACAGTCGTGGAAGGCCGCACGGCGATTAGCAACGATCTGGTATTCACCGTCAGCGTCGCCGCCAATGGTGACGTCACCCTCGACCAGATCCGCGCCGTGGTACATCCCGACCCAACCAATCCGGATGATTCGAAGACGCTGACCTCGGATAATCTGGTRACCCTGACCGCCACCATCACCGACAAGGACGGYGACAGTGCCCATGCCACCCTCAACATCGGGCAGAACCTGGTGTTCAAGGATGACGGACCGAGCATCAGCACCACCGGCACGGAGCCGACGCTGACGGTCGATGAAACGGTGCTGGCCACCAACGACACCCAGAGCTTTACCGC
>NZ_JBFTML010000148.1:0-602 GCF_056396925.1 Pseudomonas sp. 05N433
TCGGCGTATGGGCGTATGGCGCTGACGGGGCCGGCACCCTGACTTATGCGCTGGGCGTGGTCGCGGGCGCCTCAGGGCTGGTGGACACAGCCACGGGCGAGGCGGTGAACCTGTCGCTCAATGGCGGCGTGGTCGAAGGTCACACGGCCACCACCAACCTGCTGGTATTCACGGTCAGCGTCGCCGCCAACGGTGACGTCACCCTCGATCAGCTCCGCGCCGTGGTGCATCCCGACACGACCAATCCCGATGATTCGAAAACGCTGACCGCGGACAATCTGGTGACCCTGACCGCAACCATCACCGACAAGGACGGCGACAGCACCCAGGCGACCCTCAACATCGGCCAGAACCTGGTGTTCAAGGACGACGGACCGAGCATCAGCACCACCGGCACCGAACCGACGTTGACGGTGGATGAGACGGTGCTGACCACCGACGCCACCCAGAGCTTCGCGGCGAACTTCACCTCGGCGTATGGCGCCGATGGCGCCGGCACGCTGACCTATGCGCTGGGCGTGGTGGCGGGTGCCTCCGGGCTGACCGACACGGCCACCGGTGAGGCAGTCAACCTGTCGCTCAACGGCGGCGTGGTGGAAGGC
>NZ_JBFTML010000149.1:0-594 GCF_056396925.1 Pseudomonas sp. 05N433
GACCCTCACCGGCAGCGACCAGCTCGACGCCACCGGCAACGCCCTGAACAACGTGCTGATCGGCAACAGCGGCAACAACGTGCTGGACGGTGGCCTCGGCGCCGACGTGATGATTGGCGGCTTCGGCAAYGACACCTACATCGTCGACAACCTCAAGGACACGGTCACCGAAACCAGCACCCTGGCGAGCGAAATCGACACCGTACGCGCCTCGGTGAGCTGGGCCCTGGGCGCCAACCTGGAAAACCTCACCCTGACCGGCAGCGACAACCTCAACGGCGTCGGCAATGCCCTGAACAACGTGCTGACCGGCAACAGCGGCAACAACGTGCTCAACGGTGGCGCGGGGCTGGATACGCTGATCGGCGGCGCCGGCGACGACACCTATATCCTCGACCAGGCCGGCGAACTGGCACTGCTGCAGGAAACCGCCGACCAGGGCCGCGACCTGCTGAACATCAGCTACACCTCGACCCTGGCCAGCAGCACCGTCGACCTCAGCCAAAGCAACCTGCAGAACGTCGAAGATGTCACCGTCACCGGCCTCGGTGCCTTCACCGTGATCGGCAACGACCTGAACAACACCCTGCTCGG
>NZ_JBFTML010000150.1:0-583 GCF_056396925.1 Pseudomonas sp. 05N433
CCACGAAGCAGCAGTGTCACTACATTGAATTGCGAGGTAAGTTGCTGGACGATATTCAGGCTAAGAATTGGGGCGCCGGTTCTCGAAGCTTCATGACTGACCAGCAGAATGGTGGGCTTATCTATAGGCAGCGACTCGATGGGTCGACTCAAAGCGATAAGCGGAATACGGCCAAGCAGGCCTTCGGCCCGCCCGTGATCCAGGAAGTGCCGTTCCGGATCATCGAGCGAGGCGAGAACTGGATACATGGCTCGATAGAAGTCGGCGTTGAATGGCTCTGTCGGTTCATGGAGCAGTCCGCCAGCGAGAACCTGCTTTTCGCCTGCATAGTCGCGAGAAGCCGGCGATATCGGCTTTGGAGCACCTATGCGGCCTTCCTGGATGCCGTGGCACAGATAGTGTACGACTGCGGGAATGCCGGTCGCTTTAACATCGGGATAAGTTTCGAGGTAGTAGTTTTCGTCAAAAGCTTCTCCATTGGGAAGAATTATCGACGGAAGCCTTTTTTTTATGTCCGTTAAACTGATCAGGCGCCAGAGTCGTGAGTTAAATAAGCGCTCCCACGAGTTGGACAGTGTTTGAA
>NZ_JBFTML010000151.1:0-578 GCF_056396925.1 Pseudomonas sp. 05N433
ACCAACCAGCTACGCCACTTTCTCCATGGCGGCCAACGTTGAGCGCCTGACGTATACCGGGGCGGCAGCCTTTACCGGTTACGGCAACGCCAGCGACAACATCATCAGCGGCGGTGCCGGTAATGACGTGCTGTTTGGTGGCGGCGGTGCAGAYCAGTTYTTYGGCGGCGCCGGTATGGACACTGTCGGCTACACCGACAGCACCGTGGCGGTGAACCTCAACCTGAAAACTGGCGTGCACTCCGGGATCGCGGCAGGYGACACCTTCACCGACATCGAAATGATCCGTGGCTCCAGCTACAACGACACCTTTGTCGCCGATGATCGGGTGATGGGCTTCGACGGSGGCGCGGGGATCGACACGGTCGACTACTCGACGTCTGCCGAAGCGATCAACGTCGATATCCGTACCGGCGGCGGGCGCCCCGGMATYGGTGGTGACGCGCAAGGCGACACCCTGGTCAACATCGAAAAGGTCATCGGTACGGGGTTCAACGACACGTTCAACGTTGACCTGAGCACCGTGACCCTTGATGGGGGCGCGGGTGATGATGTCTACATCATCAACGGTTCTGGCG
>NZ_JBFTML010000152.1:0-555 GCF_056396925.1 Pseudomonas sp. 05N433
GTACTGTAGGAGCGAGGCTTGCCCGCGAAGGCGTCGGCACATCCAGTATCCATGTGCCGGGCATCCCGCTCCCCCGGGAAAATCAGCGTTGTTTCAGTCGGTCGATCACAACCGCCAGCAACAGGATCGAACCGCGAATCACGTACTGATAGAAGGTATCGATGTTCTTCAGGTTCATCGCATTCTCGATGATCGCCAGAATCAGCACTCCGGCAATCACATGCCGAATCATCCCGATCCCGCCACTCAGCGACACCCCGCCCAACACGCAGGCCGAGATCACTGTCAGCTCGAAACCCTGGCCAATCATCGGCTGACCCGAGGTCATGCGCGACGCCAGAATCACCCCGGCCAATGCACCAATCACCCCGTGCACGGCGAAGATGATGATCTTGGTTCGGTCAACGTTTACCCCAGCCAGCAACGCCGCTTCCTGGTTGCCACCGATGGCCATGGTGTTGCGCCCGTAGGTGGTGTAATTCAGCAGCCAGCCGAAAAACAGGAAGCAAACGATGGTGATCAAAATCGGCACCGGCACACCGAATAACTGGCCAT
>NZ_JBFTML010000153.1:0-536 GCF_056396925.1 Pseudomonas sp. 05N433
CCGGTGAACACGTTGCCGGCAAGCTACACGAGCTACACGACGAATGAAGACGCCGCATTCAAGCTCAGCGGTCTGTCGGTGGCAGACGTCGACGCAGGCGCTGGCAACATCTCGGTTACGCTCACGGTCGGCAGCGGCTCGTTGACGGCCGCGACAGCGGGCAGTGTCTCGGTCAGCGGCTCGGGCACCAGCAGCATCGTACTCACGGGWACCCTCGCCAACATCAACACTTACCTGGCCACGGTCGCCAACCAGCCAACCTACACCCCGGTTGCCAATGCCAACGGCACGGTCACCCTGACCATGCTGACCAATGACGGCGGCAACACGGGCACTGGTGGTGCACTGAGCGACAGCGACACGATCAACATCAACATCACCGCGCTCAATGACGCACCGGTGAACACGTTGCCGGCAAGCTACACGACGAATGAAGACGCCGCATTCAAGCTCAGYGGTCTGTCGGTGGCAGACGTCGACGCAGGCGCTGGCAACATCTCGGTTACGCTCACGGTCGGCAGCGGCTCGTTGACGGC
>NZ_JBFTML010000154.1:0-520 GCF_056396925.1 Pseudomonas sp. 05N433
CCGAGCAGGGTGTTGTTCAGGTCGTTGCCGATCACGGTGAAGGCACCGAGGCCGGTGACGGTGACATCTTCGACGTTCTGCAGGTTGCTTTGGCTGAGGTCGACGGTGCTGCTGGCCAGGGTCGAGGTGTAGCTGATGTTCAGCAGGTCACGGCCCTGGTCGACGGTTTCCTGCAGCAGTGCCAGTTCGCCGGCCTGGTCGAGGATATAGGTGTCGTCGCCGGCGCCGCCGATCATGGTGTCCAGGCCGGTCTGGCCGTTGAGGATGTTGTTGCCGCTGTTGCCGGTCAGCACGTTGTTCAGGGCATTGCCGACGCCGGTGAGGTTRTCGCTGCCGGTGAGGGTGAGGTTTTCCAGGTTGGCGCCCAGGGYCCAGCTCACCGAGGCGCGTACGGTGTCGATTTCGCTCGCCAGGGTACTGGTTTCGGTGACCGTGTCCTTGAGGTTGTCGACGATGTAGGTGTCGTTGCCGAAGCCGCCCATCATCACGTCGGCGCCGAGGCCACCGTCCAGCACGTTGT
>NZ_JBFTML010000155.1:0-496 GCF_056396925.1 Pseudomonas sp. 05N433
GTACAGGACTGCTTCAATCAATCAGTAGTAGTTAGCCTTCTGATGGGGTCAATACTGAGCCCTATTACATATTTCCTTGGAGATTTCTATGTCCAGCACTGGAGTAGCCTATCAAGCGCTAGTAGTGATCACTCGTCAATACTTCTTATTTTTATACTGATTCCTGTATTTTCCGCCGCTAATACTGTTTTTTTTATATATCAAGCCAGGCATAAGACCGTCACCCAAATCCTGGGTATAAATGTCATTCAGCCCTGGGCTTTTTTGGCTTTTTATCTGGCGATTAAGCTCGCAACCCACCTTGATTTTCTATCGTTAGCTCCCGACACAACCATTGTAGCCTCCTTCTACGCCTCCATTTTAATTTACCTGATTATATCTGTTGTGTTTGCAAGAAAAGCAAATATGACGTGGGCTCCGATATCTGCGCTATCTAAAAAGCCACTCAATAAAATTCTAGCTTCACAATTGAAGTATGCATCCGCAACAATAGGAA
>NZ_JBFTML010000156.1:0-491 GCF_056396925.1 Pseudomonas sp. 05N433
ATGAGTCTCGCCGACCTTCAGCGATTGCACCGCACCGCACTGGCGACGCCATCGGTGCCGTTGGCCAGGGTGTAAGTCCATTGACCGGTGCCGTCCACCGCGATCGAGCCATAGCTGCCAGTGTTGGACCCGGCAATGCTCCAGGTGGCGGTGGCCGCGTGGTCGATGTCGCTYGARCTGAACTGGCCGCTGACGCTGAGTGTGGTGTCGTCCTGCACGTTGCCGGCATCGTTGCCGCTGGCGAAGCTGAGTACGGGGGCGTCGTTGCTGCCGGTGACAGTCACGGTCACCTGCTGGGTGTCGACGCCRCCGAGGCCATCGCTGACCTGCACGCTGAACACTTCGTTATGASTCTCGCCGACYTTCAGYGATTGCACCGCACTGGCGACGCCATCGGTGCCGTTGGCCAGGGTGTAAGTCCATTGACCGGTGCCGTCCACCGCGATCGAGCCATAGCTGCCAGTGTTGGACCCGGCAATGCTCCAGGTGGC
>NZ_JBFTML010000157.1:0-491 GCF_056396925.1 Pseudomonas sp. 05N433
GTCACCGTCACCGGCAGCAACGACGCACCCGTACTCAGTTTCGCCAACGGCAACGATGCCGGCGCGGTGCAGGAAGACACCACGCTCAGCGTCAGCGGCCAGTTCAGTTCAAGCGACATCGATCACGCGGCCACCGCGACCTGGAGCATTGCCGGGTCAAACACCGGCAGCTACGGCTCGATCGCCGTCGACAGCAGCGGCCAATGGACTTACACCCTGGCCAACGGCACCGATGGCGTTGCCAGTGCCGTGCAGTCGTTGCAGGCCGGCGAGAGTCACAACGAAGTGTTCACCATCCAGGTCAGCGACGGCCTCGGTGGCGTCGACACCCAACAGGTGACCGTCACCGTCACCGGCAGCAACGACGCACCCGTACTCAGTTTCGCCAACGGCAACGATGCCGGCGCGGTGCAGGAAGACACCACGCTCAGCGTCAGCGGCCAGTTCAGTTCAAGCGACATCGATCACGCGGCCACCGCGACCTGGAGCAT
>NZ_JBFTML010000158.1:0-464 GCF_056396925.1 Pseudomonas sp. 05N433
GTCACCGAGGTATCCGCCGACTTGCCGTCGACTTCCAGCTTCTCGTAGTTGCCGCCCTTGGCATCGTCGATCTTGACGCTCAGGGAGTTGCCGCCGGCTAACGCGTCGTTGGGTGCAACAAAATTAACAGAGCCGCTGCTGGCGCCGACTGGAATGGTGATGGTCTGGCCGTTGGACAGGGTCACAACCACTGGCGAACCAGTCACTGGAGCAGTGACGGACGCGGTGTACACCACGGTSCCACCYTCGGCGACGTTCGCGGTCGCACTCAGCGAAACRGTRCTGGTGTCRATGGTRTCGKTGACGGTAGTGACCGCTGCCGCTGGGCTGGTTGCCAGGTTTTCAAAGTTGCCGCCTGCGGCATCCTTGATGGTCACTTCGACTTGGCCAGCGTCCTTGTAGACGTCGTCCTTCGGCGCATCGACGGTTACGGAACCGGTGGTTTTGCCTGCTTCGATGGTGAT
>NZ_JBFTML010000159.1:0-460 GCF_056396925.1 Pseudomonas sp. 05N433
GTTACTGACTCGGCGGCATTCGTCGATGGAAGACGGCATGTTATTGCATTGTTACTACTTCTCTGGCTGCCAGTCCTGCGCAATGCAAAAGCAATGTACGACGGGTAAGGAGCGCCGGATAAAGCGCTGGGAACATGAAGCCGTAGTCGATGCGATGCAGACTCGGCTGGATCATGATCCAACGATGATGAGGCGTCGCCGACAGACCGTTGAACATCCTTTTGGAACGCTTAAATACTGGATGGGAAGTACCCACTTCCTGACCAAAACTCTGCCGAGGGTAAGCACCGAGATGAGCCTTCATGTATTGGCCTACAACCTCAAACGAATGATGAGCATCTTCGGTATATCAGGACTGCTTGAAGCGATCAGGGCGTGAATCGAAGCTGCTTGATCGTCCGTGAGTGGCTGTTTGGGCCGCTGACGCGGCCCAAACAGCATTTACGAATGCCTATGTAGC
>NZ_JBFTML010000160.1:0-447 GCF_056396925.1 Pseudomonas sp. 05N433
ACAAAAAAGGCCACTCTTTCGAGTAGCCTTTTTTGATGTTTGGTTGCGGGAGCCGGATTTGAACCGACGACCTTCGGGTTATGAGCCCGACGAGCTACCAGACTGCTCCATCCCGCCTACCAGACTGCTCCATCCCGCGTCTGTGTGGCGGCATTCTACAGGCGAACGCCGTAGTGTCAACCGTTAATCCAAGTATGGGTCAAATAAACCAGAATCAGCGCTGAACGGTCGCCGAGGAACGCTAAGTTTCGGAATCAGAAGGATTTCTCGTTTCTGCTMGGTAAAGCATGAAACGCTGATTTTTTATAAAACAGGCACGCACAAAAAAGGCCACTCTTTCGAGTAGCCTTTTTTGATGTTTGGTTGCGGGAGCCGGATTTGAACCGACGACCTTCGGGTTATGAGCCCGACGAGCTACCAGACTGCTCCATCCCGCGTCTGTGTGGC
>NZ_JBFTML010000161.1:0-439 GCF_056396925.1 Pseudomonas sp. 05N433
ACCGAAGAGTGCCCTCCACATTAACCTTGCGAAACTCGGCCAAGGCATCAGAAGCGATTTCGTTCATCACATGAACTCTGGCCGCCGCGTGGACGACCGCACTGACTTCCTTCAACTCAGGCAAGGCTTCAGGATCATTCAGATCAAAGGGTACAACCGGGCATAAACCCTGCAACCGGGTGAGACTGCGAGCGGCCGCGATCGGAGCGAACTGTTTGTCCACCAACATCCTGAAAACCAGCGCCTCACCCACGAAACCGCCTGCCCCCGTGACCAATACCTTTGGGGCTGTCATTGAGCTTTGTTTCCCATCAATGCGGTGAACCAACAGATAAAAAAGAAAAAAATCTTGTCCCGCACCCGGCGCCTGCATTGCCAGGCACTGAAGGACAGTTTCATCAGTTCCGTACGCCGTAATTGCAACAAGACGCCTTTAAAG
>NZ_JBFTML010000162.1:0-416 GCF_056396925.1 Pseudomonas sp. 05N433
TCTGTCAACTTCGTTGCGCCAAACGATTCTGTCAACTTCGTTGCGCCAAACGATGCCCTCGCTGGCGGCGGTTCTTTGAGCGTGAAGATCGACGACGCCAAGGGCGGCAACTACGAGAAACTGGAAGTCGACGGCAAGTCGGCGGATACCTCGGTGACCGACACGCCGGACACCACGACTCTCAGCCTGAGCGCGACCGACTCGGTGGCCGAAGGTGGTTCCATTGTTTACACCGCAACCTTGACCAACGCCGCCGGCACGCCAGTGACCGTGACATTGAGCAACGGCGCCGTCATCACCATCGAAGCAGGCAAAACCACCGGTTCCGTAACCGTCGATGCGCCGAAGGACGACGTCTACAAGGACGCTGGCCAAGTCGAAGTGACCATCAAGGATGCCGCAGGCGGCAACTTTGA
>NZ_JBFTML010000163.1:0-416 GCF_056396925.1 Pseudomonas sp. 05N433
TCTGTCAACTTCGTTGCGCCAAACGATGCCCTCGCTGGCGGCGGTTCTTTGAGCGTGAAGATCGACGACGCCAAGGGCGGCAACTACGAGAAACTGGAAGTCGACGGCAAGTCGGCGGATACCTCGGTGACCGACACGCCGGACACCACCACCCTCAGCCTGTCGGCAACCGACTCGGTAGCCGAAGGCGGCTCGATTGTTTACACCGCAACCTTGACCAATCCGGCGGGCACGCCAGTGACCGTGACGCTGAGCAATGGCGCCGTGATCACCATCGAAGCAGGCAAAACCACCGGTTCCGTAACCGTCGATGCGCCGAAGGACGACGTCTACAAGGACGCTGGCCAAGTCGAAGTGACCATCAAGGATGCCGCAGGCGGCAACTTTGAAAACCTGGCAACCAGCCCAGCGGCAGC
>NZ_JBFTML010000164.1:0-406 GCF_056396925.1 Pseudomonas sp. 05N433
CCACCTGGTAAGAAATTATTATAAGCAGTCAAGCGAGACAGTACAGATTGATTGAAGCAGTCCTGTACTGTCTCGCTTGACTGCTTATAATAATTTCTTACCAGGTGGATGTCCGATCCGAAGCGTGCTATAACTGCGGAAATCTGAAATATAGTATAAGCAACAAGAAACAAGCCCGCCAAATCACTGCTTTCTATTTTCAGAATAACAATATTTGCAAGCAGCACGGCTACGGCGCCGATAATTCGAACGCATAGCAAGTGAAGTGATTTCGATTTCAGTATGTTCATTGTGGTCTTGGTAGCCAATTGTTTAAGCAGTTGACTTCAATAGCTTGATCGCTTTGGTGTCTGACCAAGTTGGCTGAGACAACCAGCAGGATCCAGGTCATATAGCAGCATATGGG
>NZ_JBFTML010000165.1:0-406 GCF_056396925.1 Pseudomonas sp. 05N433
CCTCGTGCCTGCTTTAGTCAGGTAATCCGGAATAGTTTGAGCTCAGGTTCTTGGACCTGGTCGGCAAGTATAGGGACTTCGYCCTTCCTAAAGAACCCTTTGCACAAAATTTAACCAGCTGTGGAGAAGTCGGGGTTATAGAAATTAAAAAGAGAGAAATTTATTAAATCTTTGTTTTTATGTTTATTTCTACTGACCCACCTTTCTGTGGATAGATTCATACAGGCCTTTATTTTCAATGTGTACAGAGATTCAAAACCCTGTGGTCATGTGCCGAGGAGGCCCTTGGATAACCGGTGTAAGCCTGTGGATGAAAGGGGCTGTTATCCACAGAGGCGGTTATCTTCAGTTTTTGAGGCCTTGTTATCAACTGCCCTTAGCGACAGTTATTCACAGGGCTTAATCC
>NZ_JBFTML010000166.1:0-404 GCF_056396925.1 Pseudomonas sp. 05N433
TTCGTTCGATCTTCTCGGTCGAAAGCGGAGAAAAAGAGGTGTTGACAGCAGCGACTAACGCTGTAGAATTCGCCTCCCGCTAACGAGAGATCGGAAGCGCAAGTGGTTGAAGTTGCAAAGGAAACTTTGARAACTTCTGAAAATAACCGCTTGACAGCAACAGAGGCTGCTGTAGAATGCGCGCCTCGGTTGAGACGAAAGCTCTTRACCAACCGCTCTTTAACAACTGAATCAAGCAATTCGTGTGGGTGCTTGTGGAGTCAGACTGATAGTCAACAAGATTATCAGCATCACAAGTTACTCCGCGAGAAATCAAAGATGTAACCAACGATTGCTGAGCCAAGTTTAGGGTTTCTTAAAAACCCAAAGATGTTTGAACTGAAGAGTTTGATCATGGCTCAGAT
>NZ_JBFTML010000167.1:0-398 GCF_056396925.1 Pseudomonas sp. 05N433
CATTCGCAGAGTGTAAAGGCACAAGGGAGCTTGACTGCGAGACCTACAAGTCGAGCAGGGACGAAAGTCGGGCTTAGTGATCCGGTGGTTCCGCATGGAAGGGCCATCGCTCAACGGATAAAAGCTACCCCGGGGATAACAGGCTTATCTCCCCCAAGAGTCCACATCGACGGGGAGGTTTGGCACCTCGATGTCGGCTCATCGCATCCTGGGGCTGTAGTCGGTCCCAAGGGTTGGGCTGTTCGCCCATTAAAGCGGTACGCGAGCTGGGTTYAGAACGTCGTGAGACAGTTCGGTCCCTATCYGCCGTGGGYGTAGGAATATTGASAGGAKCTGTCCCTAGTACGAGAGGACCGGGATGGACGMACCKCTGGTGTGCCAGTTGTYCTGCCAAGGGC
>NZ_JBFTML010000168.1:0-392 GCF_056396925.1 Pseudomonas sp. 05N433
TGTCGATCGAGTCGGTAATGGTGGTGACGGCCGGCGTGTGTCGATCGAGTCGGTAATGGTGGTGACGGCCGGCGTGGTGCTCGGTACGAGGTTCTCGAAATTGCCACCGGTCGCACCGGTGATTGTGGTGCTGACGGTGCTGCCGTTGTTGTAGACTTCATTGGCCGGGGTTTCGACATTCACGGARCCGGTGGTTTTTCCGGCTTCGATGGTGATGGTCGAGCCGTTGGACAGGGTCACGGTGACCGGTGTTTGCGCCGGGTTAGTCAGGGTGGCGGTGTAGGTGATCTGGCCACCTTCAGTGACGCTGCCGGTGGCAGTCAGGGTCAGGCCGGTACTGTCGATCGAGTCGGTAATGGTGGTGACGGCCGGCGTGGTGCTCGGTACGAGGT
>NZ_JBFTML010000169.1:0-371 GCF_056396925.1 Pseudomonas sp. 05N433
GTGAACCATCAGGAACAACTGCTGGCCCGACGGCGCATTGGCCAGACTGAATTCTGCGTCCTGACCGGCTCCGATGAACACCTTGTTCAGCAGATTGACTGCATCGTCGGGGTTCGTCGCATCTGGATGCTTGAGCGGTTGGTACTCCACGGTCCAGATCTTGCCGCCCGACAGCGGCGACCCGGTTTCTTCGATATAGGCCGCGAACACGATTGCGCCGGTTGGGCCTCCGGCTCGGCCCAGAAGGATGTTGTCGTTCGTATCGGTATAGAGAAGGATGCTGGTGCCATTGAGGGTATCCAGTCCGCTGTCCACGCCATTGAGCAGTGCGCCAGTGCTGTCGACGAAGCTGATATTGGTAATGGTTGCTC
>NZ_JBFTML010000170.1:0-354 GCF_056396925.1 Pseudomonas sp. 05N433
AATGGCGTCGCCAGTGCCGTGCAGTCGTTGCAGGCCGGCGAGAGTCACAACGAAGTGTTCACCATCCAGGTCAGCGACGGCCTCGGTGGCGTCGACACCCAACAGGTGACCGTCACCGTCACCGGCAGCAACGATGCGCCGGTGCTCAGCTTTGCGAGCGGCAACGATGTCGGCGCCGTGCAGGAGGACACCACCCTCAGCGTCAGCGGCCAGTTCAGTTCAAGCGACATCGATCATGCAGCCACCGCGACCTGGAGCATTGCCGGGTCAAACACCGGCAGCTACGGCTCGATCGCCGTCGACAGCAGCGGCCAATGGACYTACACCCTGGCCAACGGCACCGATGGCGTTGCC
>NZ_JBFTML010000171.1:0-338 GCF_056396925.1 Pseudomonas sp. 05N433
GGTGGTGACGCGCAAGGCGACACCCTGGTCAACATCGAAAAGGTCATCGGTACGGGGTTCAACGACACGTTCAACGTTGACCTGAGCACCGTGACCCTTGATGGGGGCGCGGGTGATGATGTCTACATCATCAACGGTTCTGGCGGCACGATCATCGAGCAGGTGGGTGGCGGTAATGACGAGATCCGTACCAGCTACGCCACTTTCTCCATGGCGGCCAACGTTGAGCGCCTGACGTATACCGGGGCGGCAGCCTTTACCGGTTACGGCAACGCCAGCGACAACATCATCAGCGGCGGTGCCGGTAATGACGTGCTGTTTGGTGGCGGCGGTGCAGA
>NZ_JBFTML010000172.1:0-300 GCF_056396925.1 Pseudomonas sp. 05N433
CTGGTCAGCCGCCGGATCAATCCCGACGGCACCCAGCTCCAGTACCGCTATGACAATGCGCAGCTGCTGCTCACGGAAATCGAAAACGAATCCGGCGAACACTATCGGCTGGACTACACACCCAACGGCTTGATCCGACAGGAAACCGGTTTCGACGGCCGCCGCACCGCCTACGTCTACGACCTCAACGGCCATCTGCTGGAGAAAACCGAATTCGGCGATGACGGCTCGCAGCTGGTTACCGGGTACGAGCGGGATGCGGAAGGACGGCTGTTAGTCAAAACCTTGCCCGACGGCATC